>DASQGG010000130.1 GCA_035632695.1 Thermoplasmata archaeon | reverse complement strand
GAATCGTTGAGCGATTCGATTTGCCCAGGAATCTACCCGACCCGCTACGGACGTTTTAGACTCAATAATAATGAGCACCACTCGGGCCGCGGGTATTACCGCGGCGGCTGGCACCCGTCTTACCCGGCCCTTACTTCTCGTGCTTTTTAGGCGCGAGAACAGCGAACACAAAGTGTTCGCACTGGGAGTTCCCCCGTCGTGGTTGCCCACATTGCGGAGTTTTCGCGACTGCTGCGCCCCGTAGGGCCTGGATTCGTGTCTCAGAATCCATCTCCGGGCGACTACTCCCATAGCCCGTACCCGTCGAAGCCTAGGGGGTCTTTAAAACCCCCTACAAGCTGATAGGCCGCAGACCCATCCTCGGGCGCCGGAGCTTTCGACCTGGAAGCGTTCCAGCATCCCAGGCCTATGGAGTATTATCCTCAGTTTCCCGAGAGTATCCTCCACCCGAGGGCAGATTATCCGCGTGTTACTGAGCCGTCCGCCGAGGTCTTGCACCTCTCGACTCGCATGTCTTAAGCGAACTCCCATAGCGGTGCCCGCCGGCAGGATCAACCGGAGTTGATCTCGCACGACGACTGTATTGAGCTATCAATCAAGGAATTTGGCGAGATAGCAGATATGCACCTCTGCCTTTCGATTGCGAGCGTCGGGAATGAGAGGGCACGCGCGAACGCATCGCGCGGGGTTCTCAAACCTCCACGATGTCGGCCGCATCAGAACAGGGCCCGTCACGGATCGGGGCCTTCGCCAAAGGCGGCCTCACGAGCTCGGGCGACCGTCTGTCGTTGCCGACGTCACGTCGCCTTATCGAGCCTCCATCAGATAGAGACGAGTGCTATATGAGTCTTTCGACCGAAGCCTTGCGGAGCTCGATGCGGCCTCCGATTCAGCAGTATGTGTACCAGCGGGTGTCGACCATGGCGCCCTCGAGCACGTCGCCCACCGCCCGAAGAGGAATCAGGGGCATCGCGAACGTGCCGGGCGTGTGCACGAGCTTCATGCCCGGGAAGAGGACGCCGTTGTGAGGGTTCGTGTCCTGGGTCAGGACGAGCGGGTCGTACTGCGTGCCGTGGCAGATGCAATAGATCGGATCCTGGTCGTACACGTTGTACGTGGGCGGCGGGACGAGGTAGTCCCTCCCGGGGGGCGGGTTCGTGACCACGTGCCAGCCGGGGTAGCAGCACAGGTGCGTGCATCGGTCCAGGCCCACGACGATGCGGATGTCCCGGGCCGGGTCGTCGTAGAACAGGGAGAATCCCGGAGGGAGCGACCAGGGAAGCGGGCTCGGGAGCTCGTAGTACGTGTCCACCCGCGGCACGCGCACGAGAAGGACCGGATAGCCCGTCCCGGCAACGTGGGCACCCGTGTCCGTGAAGGCCCCCCGCCAGACCGCCGAAGCGCCGCTCCAAAGGGCGAAGTCCGTTACGCGGACGGGCGTGTTCGCCTTGGCGTTCCACCACTGGGCCGTAGGGAATCCCGTGTAGACCAGAGTGTCCAGGAAGGACTCCGGGGGAACGAAGGCGGGGGGAGGCAGGAACGGTCGAAGGAGGGCAACGCCGCCGGCCGTGGCCGCAGCACCCGCGGCGAACGCGGCGGTCGCGAGCCCGAGCTTCACCCATCGCCGCCGGGTCATCCCGGGTTCCGGCGTCTCCGCGGTCTCCCACGAAACGGGCATTCCCTCGCCGAGTCCCACGCGTTTAGGCCTGCCTAGATTCGGCGGCTTGTCTTCATGAACCTGTCGTACGTACGAGACGGACGGAGCGCGGGACGGGATGCGAGCATCACGGAACGCCCGCGAGCCGCTCGAGGATGCCGAGGGCGTCCTCGGTGGACTCCACGGCGAAGCGCGCGGTCGATGCGGCGAGGCCGATGCGGACAGAGTAACTCTCAGGCGGGAGACGGCTGAAGAGAGTCTCGTCCGTCCAGTCGTCGCCCATGGCCAGGATGAAGTCCCAGCCTCCGTTCGCGCAGTGGCTCTCGTAGAACGTGCCCTTGCTCACACGGCTGCTCCGCACCTCGACGGCCCGATTGCCGATAAAGACCACGAGCTCGAGGTTCGCGGTCAAGTTCGTCAACGTGTCGATGAGTTCCCGCGCGGCGAGGGACCCCGTGTTCAAGTCGACCCGGCGGTAGTGCCAGACCAGGGACGTCTCCTTCTCCTCGATCAGGGATCCGGGGATGCGGTTCGTGAAGCGCTCCAGGATGGGGCGCACTCGGTCCTTCCACCTCGTGTCGAGCGCCAGGGTCGCCCTCCACTCGGCCTCGTCTGCTTGCCTCACCCACGCCCCGTTCTCCGCGACGAGGGTGATGTAGAGACCGTTGAACCAGGAGGCCAGGTCGTCCCGCCCGCGGCCGCTGATCAGCACGACCCGGTTCGACGCAGACGCACAGAGGCTCTTGAGGAGGGCCATCGTCCGCGTCGTCGGCGCCGCGAGCGAAGGTTCCGAGCGGAAGGGCGCGAGCGTCCCGTCATAGTCCAGGAGCAGGAGGCGGCGCCGCGACTTGGCGTACGCGCCCGCCATCGTCTCCCGGTCCGCCTTGGTGAGGAGATGCACGCCCAAGGACCTTGACAGGGCGACCGCTCCCTCGAGGCGCTCCAGGAAGTGGTTCGCCCATCGCCGCACGTCGTATTGCTCCAAGCGATGACGCATGAGCCGATTTCGGCGCACCTGCTCCGCCTCGGGCATCTCGAGCGCCTGCCCGAGGGCCTCGGCCACCTCGGCCCGGCTGTTCGGGTTCACGACGATCGCCTCGTGGAGCTCCTTGGAGGCTCCCGCCATCTCGCTGAGGACGAGGGCCCCGTGGAGATCCTCCTTGGCGGCCAGGTACTCTTTCGCGACGAGGTTCATGCCATCCCGGAGGGGTGTGATCAGCGCGACATCGGCGGCGCGGTACAGGGCCACGAGGTCCTCGTACTCCAGATAGCGGTACATGTACCGGATCGGAGTCCATTGGAACGTCCCGTACCGGCTGTTGATCTCGCCGCAGAGGCGGTCGATCTCCCGCTTCTCTTCGGCATAGCGGTCCACAATCTCCCGGGAGGGGACCACGACGAGGAGGTAGACGAACCGCCCCCGCCACTCGGGGTGTGCCTCGAGCAGCGTGGCCACGCCCTGGAGGGCGTGCGGGATGCCCTTCGTGTAGTCGAGACGGGAGAGGGAGAACACGAGCTTCGATGCACCCAGTCCGTCCCGGTACCGCGCCACGCGATCCCGCTGTCGCGGATCCTTCACGGCGGCTTCGATCCGCCCGAAGTCGACCCCCATGGGAAACACGTCCACGTCGACCGCTCGCTTGCCGACGATCAGCTGGCCGATCTCGTTGTCCAGGCCTAGGAGCCGACGGACGCCGCCCAAGAACGCCTGAGCGTCGTCGAACGTATGGAATCCCACGAGGTCGGCGCCTAGGACGGCGTCGACGAGTTCGCGGCACCAAGGCAGTTGCCGGAGGTCCGAGTACGGAGGAAACGGGACATGCAGGAAGAACCCGATCTTCACGTCCGGGCGCTTCTCTCGAAGGTACTTCGGCGCGAGCATAAGGTGGTAGTCGTGAATCCAGACGATTTCGTCGGGTTTCGCGAGGCGGGCGATGCGCTTTGCGAACCGCTCGTTCACGGCTCGGTAGGCGCTCCAATCGGCCTCTTCGTACCGCGCGTAGGTCGGGAACGAGTGGAAGAGCGGCCAGAGCGTGCGGTTCGAGAAACCCGCGTAGTATCGGCGTGCCACCTCCCGCGGCAGGAAGACGGGATAGCATCCGAACTCCTTCCGGAGTCGGCGCTCAATCCCGCGGTGGGAGGATTCAGGCAGGTCCCCGGGCCACCCGACCCAGCGCGCATCGTGCTCGCGGTAGAATGCCTCCAGGCCCACGGCGAGCCCTCCCGTCGAGGGCTCGTAGTGGACGACCCCTTGCTTTCGGGTCACGGTGACCGGGAGACGATTGGACGCGAGAATCACGGCATCACCCCCGCAGGGTTCCGCACGCGGAGTGGCCCCACCTCGCGCATACCCATCTTGTTTTGCCATTTCCCACTATCGGGCCACCTGAAAACCGGCCGCGTTGCAGTGCCTCAGATTCGCAAACGCGTTCCTCGAGATGGGGCGCGTGCGTAAAGGCTTATAGAGGCATCCCGATGGTCGCGGGCCTGCGGGGATCGCCTAGCCTGGTAGGGCGCTGGATTGCTAATCCAGTGCGCTCTGCGCCCGGGGGTTCAAATCCCCCTCCCCGCGCGGTCCGTCATAGACTCTATGACCCTTCGCCGCCATGCCGACCGGCACCCCGGAGGAGGATCCATGTCCACCGTCGATCGAGTGCGCATGCAAGCCGTCCTCGCGGACGAGGAAAGGCGGTTCGTCCGCGACCATCCGAAGTCCAGGAGGTTGTTCGAACGGGCCCGGAAGTCCATGATCGGCGGTGTCCCGATGAACTGGATGATCGAGTGGCCCGGCCCGTTCCCCCTGTTCGCCAAGGAGGCCAAAGGCGCCACGATCACGGACGTCGAGGGCCACCGGTACATCGACTTTTGCCTCGGCGACACGGGCGCTATGTTCGGGCATGCCCCGTCCGCGACCGTGGCCGCGGCGATCCGGCAGATGCGGAGGGGGATCACCACGATGCTCCCCACGGAGGACTCGATCTGGGTGGGCCAGGAGCTCGCCCGCCGGTTCCGCGTCCCGTACTGGCAGGTCGCGATGACCGCCACGGACGCGAACCGGTTCGCCCTCCGCATGGCGCGGGAGGCCACAGGGCGCCGCAAGATCCTCGTGTTCAACGGGTGCTACCACGGCACCGTGGACGAGACCCTCGTCCGGTTGGTCGACGGAAAGGTCACGCCGCGGGAAGGAGCCATGCCGCCTCCCGTGGACCCCGACCTCACGACTCGTGTGATCGAGTTCAACGACCTGCCGATGCTGGAGGCGGCCCTCGCGCCCCGAGATATCGCCGCGGTCCTCATGGAGCCCGCGCTCACGAACTGCGGCATCGTACTCCCCGAGCCCGGATACCTCGATGGCGTTCGAGAGACCACGCGGCGGACGGGGACGGTCTGGATCGTCGACGAGACCCACACCTGGTGTGCGGGGCCTGGAGGCTATACTGGGGCGCACAAGCTCGAGCCCGACATGGTCACCCTGGGCAAGCCCGTGGCGGGAGGCATTCCCGCCGCGGCGTTCGGAGCCAGCCAGGAGGTGTACGACCGGACGATCGAGAACATGCTCGCGGGGACGACCGGGGTCAACGGACTCGGGGGCACCCTCACCGGCAACGCCTTCGCCCTCGCGGCGATGCGCGCGACCTTGGAGAAGGTGATCACGAAGCGCGCGTACGATCGTATGATCCCGCTCGCGACACGGTGGGCCGACGGCGTCCGGTCTGCGGTCGGTGGCGCGGGCCTCCCGTGGCATGTGGTCCAACTGGGGGCACGGGCCGAGTACCGGTTCACGGCCACGCCGACGAGGAACGGTGCGCAGGCCATCGCCGCGAAGGACGAGCTGCTCAACAAGTTCGTCCACCTGATGGCCCTCAACCGCCGAATCCTCCTGACACCCTTCCACAACATGGCCCTGATGTGCCCCGCGACCACGCGGGCCCAGGTCGACCGACACACAGACGTCTTCCTCGAGACCGTGGCCGCCCTAGCGGGCTAGAGGCTCCGCGCTCATGCAGGTGAGGAGTCTCGAAGAGATTGACGCGCTCGACGCGCACCGCCTGAGCGCCGCGGCCTTCGGACGGACGCTCCGGGAGACGGAGATGCTTCGGTTCTTTCGGCGGGACCCGCGATACGCCTACGGGCCCCCGCGGTACGCCGTCGAGCACGGCCAGGTGCTCGCCCAGGTCGTGCCCATGCGGTTCCCCGTCCGCTTGTCCAGCGGGGGGGAGCGCGTGGGCGGTCTCCAGGCCGTGTGCTCCTTCCCCTCCGTCTGGGGGCACGGGTATGCCCGACGGCTGATGGAGCACGTCCACGCCATGTTCCGCGAGGACGGTATTCGGATCTCCACACTGACCACGAGCCGGAACATCCGCGGCTACGCGGTCTACGGTCGGATGGGCTACGTGGACCTGGCGCCCTTCTACCTCGGTACGCGAGCGGTGCCAAAGGGCCGCACGACTCCAGGCCGCCTTCAAATCCGGAAGACGCGAACGGAGGACCTTCCCAGGATCCACGAGCTGTACCGGCGGGCGACTCGAGGCCTCCTCGGGTGGACCGAGCGGACGGTGACCGAGTTGCCCGCGGCCTTCCGCACGTTTCCCTGGTCCCGCGCCCGATATCGGACCGCGGTGCGGGACCGTCGAATTGTCGGATACCTGCGGTCACGGCCTGACGACGGCGCCCTTATCGAGGAACTCGTCGCGGAGACCGAGGCCGACTTCCGCGCGATCGTGGCCGCGATGGAACCCAAAGCCCGCGGGGGCGTCGCCACGGTCAATTGGATCACTTGCCGCAGGGACCGCGTGAGGTTCGAACGCCTGGGTTATCGCATGGACCGGCTCTCGGACACGACGATGGCGGTGCCGCTGACCCGAGACGTGAAAACCAGGGATCTTCCCAGGCTGTTCGGCGGCCCCACGGGGAAGTTCCTCCAATACCCGACGGATGACTTCTAGGCCCTGGGGTCCGCCGGGGTCCCCCGCCGCTACCCTTTGTGAGAATCAGGAGAAACGGTTAAAGAGGACCTGGGGGCGATGGGTTCCCCGGCATGGTCAAAGAGCCCGTCAAGGCCAAGGTCCTGCTGCTGGGCGACGGGGCCGTCGGAAAGACCACCCTGATCCGCCGGTTCGTCGTCGACCGGTACTCGGACGAGTACATCACCACGGTCGGCACCAAGGTCACGCGGAAGGATGTGACCGTGGGCCGCGAGCCCGAGCAGTTCGACGTGGTCATGCAGATCTGGGACGTCCTCGGCCAACGCGGGTACGGCGGCATCCAGGAAGCCGCGGTCAAGGGAGCCCAAGGCGTCCTGTTCGTGTACGACCTGACCCGCGAGGACACCCGGCGGTCCGTCGAGGAGTACTGGATGCCCATGGTGTGGCGGCTCGCCGGTCGGATCCCGATGGTCCTCGTGGGCAACAAGGTGGACCTCATCGAGGACCGCATCCGGCCCGAGGAGTACGCGTACTACCTGTCCCAGAAGTACGAGGCACCCGCCCTGATCACCAGCGCGAAGACGGGAGAGCACGTGGAGGCCGCGTTCCACACCTTGGCGGAGAGGGCCGTCGAGGCGAGTCGGCGCCCCTCGGCCCGGCTCGCGCTCGTGACCCCGCCTCAGGAGCCCGTGGACCGTCTCATCCGGGTCGCGGACAAGATCATGACGGATTCCTGCTTCATGCTCGGAGGGGTCGAGGTCGGGATGCCCCTCGTCAAGCACCAGTTCGAGCGGGCCAAGGTGGAGATGCGGCGACCCTCTCGGGAGGCGCTGGCCCGAGCCATCGACGGGCTCGCGACCGTGGAGCGGGACTTCCTGGGCGCCCAGCAGGTCGAGGCGAACCGGGAACGCCGGCTGGGATGGCTCGCCGGCAAGGATTGGGAGTAGGCGCCCGGCTCAGTGGAGCGGGAAGGTCTTCTCCCCCGCGCGGATGGGGGCACGGAGCCAGTTCTCCTTGGGCGGGAACGGACAGACGTAATCGTCGCTGTAGGCGCAGTACGGGTTGTAGGCCAGGTTGAAGTCGAGGATGTACTCCTCCGAGGGGTTCTCCTCGAGGTCGAGGTAGCGCGCGGCTCCGTAGGATTCCTTCCCCGAGGTGGCGTCCCGGAAGGGGACGAACAGGGAAGCGTCCTCGTGGTGGTGGCCGGGCTGGGGTGCGGCTTTGTATGCGTACAGACGCTGCTTGACCCCGTTGACGTCGAATTCGAAGTAGCCGTACCGCAGCATGGGGCGCGGGATGCCCTTGGACGTCGCGAGCGTCACGGGCTCGGGGTTCGGCAGCGTGACGAGTCGCACGTGCAGGCGGTACTTCAGGTCCGGAGGGAAGTACTCCAGGCCGCGGAGGTTGGGGCGAATCGCCTCGGGGATCGGCGAGTCCGGGTCCGTCCGAAAGTAGTAGTCCTTCTCCTTGCGCTGAAGCTCGATATCCCGGGCGTATTCCGCGGCAGCGGGGTCGTGCGGCATCGGACCCACGACCCTGCGGCAGGAGATAAAGGATGCGCGTTCAGAGCGAGTAGAGATCCGTCTTCGCCTTCGCGAGGAGCTCCTTCTCCTGCGCGCCCAGGTGCGAGGGCGGGACCTTGGCCTCGACGAGTTGGACGATGCTTGTCGCCGCGGAGATCTTCTGGGCTTGGGCCGCCTTCTTGATCAGGTCCGCCGCGAACCGGGCCTTGAGCTTGGAGAGACCCGCGTCCTCCGGGGCCATCGAGAACATCTCCTCCAGGAGCTTGAGGGAGTCCTCGAACCGTGCCTGCTTGGCCAAGGAGCGGACGGCTCGCTCGAGCATCGTGAATCGGTGGACCGTGCCCGGGTCAAGGGCCATGAACCCTCGGAAGGTCCCCCGGCCCCTTATGCCTTCCGCGAGCGTCAGTACCGCGGCATGTCGGGATCGACGCGATCGGCCCACTTGTCGATGCCGCCGGCCAGGTTCTTCACCTTGCGGAAGCCGAGCTCCCGGAGGAAGTTCGTTACCCGCGCGGATCGCACGCCGCTCTTGCAGTACACGACGATCTCGTCCGCGGTGCTCAGCTCGTTCACGCGGCCGGGCACCTGGCCCACGGGCATGAGGATCGACCCCTCGAGGCGGTTGATCTCATACTCGAGCGGCTCGCGGACGTCGAGGAGCACGACGTTGCCCCCGTCGTCGAGCCTGGCCTTGAGCTCCTCGGGGCTAATCTGGAACTCCTCGCTGATCCGTTCGCTCGGGGCGTTCAGGCCGCAGAACTCCTCGTAGTCGATGAGCTCCTTGATCGTGGGGTGGACCCCGCAGATCGGGCAGTCGGGGTTCTTCCGCAGCTTCAGCTCGCGGAACCGCATCTTCAGGGCGTCGAAGACCAGGAGGCGGCCGACCAGGGTGTCGCCCTTGCCCAGGAGGAGCTTGATCGCCTCGATGGCCTGGATCGAACCGACGATGCCCGGGAGCACGCCGAGCACGCCCCCTTCCGCACAAGAGGGCACGAGCCCGGGCGGCGGTGGTTCCGCGTACAGGCAGCGGTAGCACGGACCTTTCGAGGCCCAGAAGACGCTGGCCTGACCCTCGAACCGGAAGATGGAGCCGTACACGTTGGGCTTGCCGAGGAGGACGGACGCATCGTTCACGAGGTACCGGGTGGGGAAGTTGTCCGTCCCGTCGATGACCACGTCGTAGTCCTTGACGATGCCCAGCGCGTTTTCGGACGGTAGGCGTTCCTCGTACGTCTGCACGTCCACGTTGGGGTTAATCGCCTGGACGCGCTCCTTGGCGACCTCGAGTTTCTTCCGCCCGACGTCCTTCGTGCCGTACATGACCTGCCGCTGGAGGTTCGTCACGTCGATCGTGTCGAAGTCGACGATCCCGATGCGGCCCACCCCAGCAGCACCCAGGTACTGGAGGAGGGGGTTGCCGAGGCCGCCCGCGCCCACGACGAGGGCCGAGGACTGCTTGAGCTTGAGCTGGCCCGCCATGCCGACGTCGGGCAGGATCAGGTGGCGGGAGTAGCGTTTGATCTCCGCGGGCGTCAGCACGTCCTTGCGGTGCGCGCCGACGGATTCCATGACGGACGAGGAGCCTCCCGCGATGCTCGGGACGATGGAGATCGTGTCCCCGTCCTTGAGCGGGGTGGACTCCTTCTGCAGGTAGCGGATGTCCTCCTCGTTGAGATAGACGTTCACGAAGTTGCGCAGGTGCCCCTCGTCGTTGTACAGGTGACGCCGCAGGCCGTCGTACTGGGTCACCAGGGCGCCGAGGGCTTCGCGGACGTCCTTCGCCTTCAGCTCGATCGCATCGCGGTTGGCGGCGTACTGGCGCAGGGGAGTCGGGATAAGGACTTTGATCGACGCTCCCATGGGAAGGTATCCTACCCCACTGTTCTACTTAGGGTTTCCGCCGGCGACGCCCGGTCGCAGCCCGGAGGAGAATCATTATACGCGACGAGCGGGCTCCCTCGCCCATGCGGTACGGCGACCGAACGCTCACGGGCCTCCTGTTCCTGCTTGGTTCCGTCCAGTTCCTCCTGGCGATGGTCATCGGTGAGGGGAGCCTGCCCACCTACAGCGTGTCCAAGAACGCGATCAGCGACCTCGGCGTCGGGCCGACGGCAGCCCTGTTCAACACCTCCGTGCTCCTCTTGGGCCTCCTGACGCTGGGTGCGGCCTACTTCTACCACCGGACCCACGGGAAACTCTGGATCACGATCCCGTTCCTCCTCGCGGGAGTCGGCCCCATCGGGGTTGGGCTCTTCCCGGAGACGACGGGGGCCATCCACGGAATCTTCGCCCTCATCGCGTTCTTGTTCGGAGGGCTCCTCGCGATCCTGATCTCCACCCGGGTGACGGTACCATTCCGGTACGTTTCCATCCTGCTGGGGGTCGTGGGCCTGGTGGCCCTCGGCCTCTTCGTGGCGCAGCAGTACGCGGGCATCGGCTTCGGTGGGATGGAGCGGATGATCGCCTATCCCGTCCTCCTCTGGGGAGTCGCCTTCGGCGGCTACTTGCTGTCGACCACCGAACAGTCCGCCCCGGCAGGCCCTACGGGCGACGCGGGCACATGATACGCGCTCAGGTTTATCGTCCGGCTCGACGTGGGGCTCGACATGGGGAGCCCGATGAAGTACACGCCCCTGGGAAGCACGGGGGTGCACGTCTCCCTCCTGGCCCTCGGCTCCATGACCTTCGGCTCCAGGAACGCCTGGAAGATCGGCGGCCTTTCCCAGGAGACCGAGGACGCTATGATCAAGCGCTCGCTCGACGCAGGCGTGAACTTCTTCGACACCGCGGACGTGTACGACGAGGGCGAGTCGGAGAAGGCCCTAGGCCGCGCGCTGAAGCCGTACCGGGAGCAAGCCATCCTGGCCACGAAGGTCCGCGCCAAGACGGGGAGCGGGATCAACGAGCAGGGCCTCTCGCGGCACCATATCCGCATCTCCGTCCGGAAGAGCCTTGAGCGGCTCGGCACGTCGTGGATCGACGTATACCAGTTCCACGGCTGGGACCCGTACGTCCCCATGGACGAGTTCCTCGAGACCATGCAGGATCTCGTCGAGCAAGGTCTCGTGAACTATCCCGGCATCTCGAACTTCAGCGCGTGGCAGATGGCCACCCTGCAGGCCCGCGCGGAGGAGCGCGGCTACTCGCGGTACGAGACCGCCCAGATGAACTACAGCCTCCTGAACCGGGACATCGAGCACGAGATCCTTCCGTTCCTGCGGTTCGCCAAGATGAGCTTGCTCGTCTGGAGCCCGCTCCACGGGGGCGTCCTGTCCGGGAAGTACTCGAAAGAGACGAAGCCGGGTGCGGGGACCCGCATGGGCGATCGAGGCGTCTTCTTCCCGTTCTTCGACGAGACGACGGGCTGGAGCGTCGTGGAGACGGTGAAAGCAATCGCGAAGGAGCAGGGCTGCACGCCGTCCCAGGTCGCCCTGGCCTGGCTCCTCGAGAAGAAGCACGTCGTCCTGCTCGGAGCGAAGACGATGGCCCAGCTCGACGAGGACTTGGGCAGCCTCGACATCGTTCTGACCGCCAGACATAACGAGGAGCTCGACGTCCTCACGAAGCCGCGTCGGGCGTATCCGGGCTGGATGATCGAGCGCCAAGGCGGGGGCCGCGCGTTCCCGCTCGTCGAGCCGGACTGAACCTTACTCGATCGTCAGCGGTTCGGGCCGGAATGTCGACGAATCGTCGTCGAGCACCCAAGCGCGGAGATCAGCCGGCCGCCGGTCCACGATGCTCAGGATCACGTAGGTGTACCAGGGCCATGCGTGCCCGCGGTCGAACTCGGACGGCTCCGCGGGATGGTTCGGGTGGCTGTGGTAGTACCCAAGGACGTCCCGGCCCGTACCCGAGAGGTCCTTCTCCACGCGGAGGATTTCGAGGGGATCGATAACGTAGCGGCGTTCCCGATTCGTCTCGACCACGTTCTTGGCCCGTCGCACAGAGGCAATCGTTCGAGGTTCCTTCGGCGGCCCCAGCAGGAAGCCGCAGCACTCTTCGGGAAAGGTCTCCTTCGCGTGAGCCTGAATCGCCGCGACCTGGGATCTTGTGAGCCTGACGATCAGATCGCCTCCTCCCAGTATCGGTCGCCGAGGTACTTGTCGCCCGCATCGGGGAAGACGACCACGACCACGCCCTCCCGGATGCGCTCCGCGAGCCGCAGGGCCGCGTCCAACGCTGCACCACTCGACGTGCCGACCAGGTACCCCTCCTCCCGCGCGATCCGCAGAGCGGCGGCCTGCGCATCCTCCGTGGCCACGGTCATCGTCTGGTCCGGGAGGGACGGGTCCCAGATGCCCGGCACCTTCGCGGTCTCCAGGTGCTTCACGCCCTCGATGCCGTGGAACGGGCTGTCCGGCTGCACCGCAACGAGCTGGATCGACGGGTTTGTGCCCTTCAGGAAGCGCCCGGCGCCGACGAACGTTCCCGTGGTCCCGAGGCAAGCGACGAAGTGCGTGATCCGACCGCGCGTCTGATCGTAAATCTCAGGACCCGTGGTCTCGAAGTGAGCGCGCCAGTTCGCCTCGTTGTTGTACTGGTCGAAATACCAGTACCGATCCGGAGCGGCGTCGGCCATGGAGCGCGCGACGTGCTGCGCGCCGTCCGTGCCTTCCATGGCGGGCGTGAACACGAGGTCGGCCCCGAACGCCCGGAGGATCCGCCGCCGCTCGGCGCTAATGTTCTTCGGGACGCACAAGGTGGCCCGGTAGCCCTCCGCCGCGCCGAGCATCGCGAGGGCGATTCCCGTGTTGCCCGACGTCGCGTCCAGGAGTGTCCACTTCCGCGTCAGCCCGCGCTTTTCCGCGTCGCGGAGCATATACAGCACCGCGCGGTCCTTTACGCTCCCGCCCGGGTTGTCCCATTCCGCCTTCGCGAACAGCTCGACGCCGGGAATCACGTCATGCCAGATCCGGTCGAGACGCAGCAAGGGCGTGTTGCCGATCAGGTCGCAGACGTTCGACGCCTTCGGCTCGCGGGGATCCGGGACCATCGGTGGCACGGCCAACCGGCCGAGGTTTAATGCCCTTGCGCCGGCACGCGCGGGGCCAGCGCGGCTTGGAGCGCGCGCAGGGGAAGGAGGGCGCACTGCTCCCGCACGGAGCTCAGGGGCACGCCGAGAGCCTTCAGGGCGGCATCGCGACCGATGGCCAGGGCGCCTCCGAGGGTCTTCCCCTTGATCTCGTCGGTTAGGAGCGAGGCGCTCGCCATGCTGATCGCGCATCCTTCTCCGTCGAATCGCACCTCCGCGATCTGGTCGGACTCGTCCACGCGGAGCGTCATGAGGATTTCGTCCCCGCAAAGGGGGTTCGACTCGCGCGCTTGGTGGGTCGCAGCATTCAGGACGCCCCGGTTGTGCGGGTGCTTGTAGTGGTCGAGGATTTGGGCCTGGTAGGGCCCCGGGCCGGAGGCCATCTAGGCGAACACCTCGTTGACCTTCTCCAGGGCCGCCACAAGCCGGTCGACGTCTTCGAGGTCGTTGTACACGTAGAAGGAGGCGCGGGCGGTCGCGGCGAGGTCGTACCGCTCCATGAGCGGCTGGGCGCAGTGATGTCCGGACCGGATGCACACGCCCTCCACGTCGAGGATCGAGGCGATATCATGGGGATGCGCTTTGTCCATGGTGAAGGAGACCACCCCGCCCCGTTCCTTCACACTGCGGGGTCCGTAGAGCCGGACGCCGGGGATCTTCGCGAGCTTCTCCAGGGCGTACGCGGTCAGCTCCATCTCGTGCTGGCGGACCGCGAGCATGCCCAGCTTCGTGAGGTAGTCGACCGCGGCGCCGAGGCCGATCGCCTCCGCGATGGGCGGCGTGCCGCCCTCGAACTTGTAGGGAACGTCGTTCCATTTCGCGGAGCCCAGATGGACCTCGCTGATCATTTCCCCGCCCCCGAGGAGCGGCTCCGTGGCCTCGAGCATCTCCTTCTTCCCGTACAGGATGCCGATGCCCGTGGGTCCGAGCATCTTGTGGCCGCTGAACGCGAGGAAGTCGCAGTCCAGCGCCGCGACGTCCACCGGGAGGTGGGGCACGCTCTGGGCAGCGTCCACGACGCAGACGGCGCCCACCTCGTGCGCCCGCTTCGCGATCTCCTTGACATCGGTGATCGTCCCGAGCACGTTGGAGACGTGGGCTACGGTCACGAGCTTCGTGCGTTTCGTGATCAACTCGTCGTACTGCTCCATCCTCAGGTGGCCCTCGTCGTCCACGTCGACGTACTTGAGGACGATTCCCTTCAGGTCGCGGACGAAGTGCCAGGGGACGTGGTTCGAGTGGTGCTCGAGGACGGTGCCCAGGACCTCGTCGCCCTTGGCGAGGCGTCCGCTTTTGAGCGCGTAGCCGTACGCGACCACGTTCAGGCTTTCCGTGGTCGACTTCGTGAAGGCGACTTCCATGGGGTCCTTCGCGCCGATGAACTCCGCGATGCGCTCGCGCGCGCCTTCGTACGCGCGTGTGGCCTCTTCGCCGAGCTCGTAGATCGCGCGGTGGACGTTCGCGTTGTAGCGCGAGTAGTAATCCACCATGGAGTCGATGACCTGCTGGGGCTTCTGGGAGGTCGCCGTGCTGTCCAGGTACGTCAGCGGCTTGTCCCGCATCTTGCGCTGAAGGATCGGGAAGTCCTTCTTGATCTCGGGGACGTTCAGCAGGACCTTCGCGGCGCGTGCCATGGACTCCTCCGTCTCGATGCGAGCGTGCCTACTTGAACCTTGATGTCCACTCATTCCAGAGTGACCGTGCCCTCCTTGGACTCGAGGGCGGACTTGAGGGTGTGCCACGCGAGGCTCGCGCACTTCACCCGGAGGGGGAACTCGCTCACGCCCTGGAAGACCGCGAGCTTGCCCAGGCCCTTCGAATCGGCCTCGTGGGCAGGCGTTCCCGTGATCATTTCGTGGAAGCGGTCGAACAGGGCCTCGGCCTCGGCCTTCGTGCGGCCTCTGATCGCTTCGGTCATCAGGGACGCCGAAGACTTGGAGATGGCGCAACCTTGGCCCTGGAACGCCGCGTCGACGATGCGGTTCCCGTCCATCTTCAGGTACACGGTCACGCGGTCCCCGCACAGGGGATTGTTACCCGTGGCCTTCGCCGTCGCGTCCGCGAGGGCGTGGAAGTTCCGCGGGTTCTTCGTGTGGTCCAGGATGACCTCCTGGTACAGCTCGCGCAGGTCGACCATCAGAACGCCTCCGCGCGGAGGATGGGCACGGGCCGAGAAACGGTGTGGCTCCTCATAAGGCCTCTTGGATCACGTCGCTGCCCGGCAAGCGGGACAGGATGAGCTGGTCGAGCTTGATCCGCATGGAGGCCACCTTGACCTGGTTGATGATCTCCCCCGCGAAGGCGTACGTGAGGAGGGTGCGGGCTGAGCTTTCGTCAATCCCGCGGGAGCGCAGATAGAAAACCGCGTTCTCGTCGAGCTGGCCTACCGTGGAGCCGTGACTGCATTTCACGTCGTCCGCGAGGATCTCCAGACCGGGCGTGGAATCGGCGAACGCGTCGTTGGACAGAAGGAGGTTCTTGTTCGTCTGCCGCGCGTTCGTCTTCTGGGCGTCTTTTCGGACGAGGATCTTCCCGTAGAAGATTCCACGGCTGCGCGCGTCCAAGATCCCCTTGAACAGCTCGAGGCTCGTGCAGTTCGGCCTCGCATGGTCGATGAACGTGTGGTTCTCGCAGTGCTGCGCGTCGTGGAGCAGGTAGAGGCCGTTCAGCGCGAGGCTCCCACCCTCGTCCGCGAAGCGTGTGTTCACGTCGTTCCGGACAAGACCTCCGCCCAGGTTCAGGGAGGTGGAGGCGACCGCGCTCGAGCGAGCCTGGACGAGGCCCGTGCTCGAGAAGTGGTACGCGGCCTCGCTCTCCCGCTGCATCTTGTAGTGGTCCAGGACGGCACCCTTTCCCACGCGGAACTCGGTGACCGCGTTCGTGAAGTACGCGCCCTTGTCCAGGCCGACATACGACTCGATAACCGTCGCCTGACTCCTGTCGTCCAAGAGGATCAGGTTCCGGGGGTAGGAGACCGCCGCGGGATCGACGGACGTGGAGACGTAGAGGAGATGGATGGGCTCCTCGACGATGCGGCCTTCGGGCACATGGACGAAGGCGCCGTCCTGCAGGAACGCGGTGTTCAAGGCCGTGAAGGGCTGCCGCTCGAACGAGGCGAACTTCCCCAGGTGCGGCTCAACCGCCTTCGGGTCGAAGTGGATGACCTCTTGCAGGCTCCGGATGCGGACACCTTCCGGGAGCCAGCGGAGGTAGGAGAGCTTCGGCGCGAAGTGGCCGTTCACGAAGACCAGCTGGCTGCACTTGAGCACGCCGAACGTGTACGCCTCGACCAGGTCGCCCGGGATGCGGGGTGGCTCGGCCTGGGGTTCGTACCGGAAGGGCGTGCGGACGACGGGCGCCACGTTCGTGTGCTTCCAGTCCTCGTCCTTGACGCCCGGGAATCCGACCTTCTGGAAGGCGCCGACGGCCTCCTTGCGGAGACTGCGGAGCCACGACGGCTCCGCATCGCCGATCGCCCGGGCGAAGGATTGGAACTCCGCCACGTACGGGTCGGCTAGGCTCACAGTCACCGACACGCTCATCCCCCCGGGGATCAGTGGCCCACCGCGGCAGGGGTCGGGGCAGGCGTACCTTCGTCGAGGCCCAACCCGGCGTACCCGGTCTTCTCGAGCTCCTCCGCGAGCTCCTTGCCGCCGCTCTTCACGATGCGGCCTCCCGCGAGGACGTGCACGAAGTCCGGCACGATGTAGTGGAGCAGGCGCGAGTAGTGCGTGATCACAAGCATGCCGCGTTCCTTGGTCCGCATCGAGTTCACGCCGTTGGCCACGACGCGCAGCGCGTCGATGTCGAGGCCTGAGTCCGTCTCGTCGAGGATCGCGAGCTTGGGTTCGAGGACGGCCATCTGGAAAATCTCGTTCCGCTTCTTCTCGCCCCCGGAGAAGCCCTCGTTGAGCCCGCGCTTCATGTAGCTCTCGTCGAGTCCGAGGAGTTTCATCTTGTCCTGGATCAGATTGAGGAATTCCATCGCGTCCAGCTCGGGGAGGCCGCGGTGCTTCCGGATTGCGTTCACCGCCGCCTTGAGGAAGTAGGCGTTCCCGACGCCGGGGATCTCCACGGGATACTGGAATGCCATGAAGATGCCTTCCCGCGCGCGGTCTTCCGGTTTCATCGTAAGGAGGTCCTTCCCCTGGAACAGCACCTGGCCCGAGAGGACCTCGTAGTTCGGGCGACCGGCGAGGACCTGGGCGAGGGTCGTCTTCCCGGAGCCGTTGGGCCCCATGATCGCGTGGACCTCCCCCGCCTTCACCGCGATGTCGATGCCGCGTAGGATGTCCTTGTTCGCGACGCGCGCGTGCAGGTTACGGATCTCGAGCAACGCCATGCTAGCCCTTCCGAGGAACCGCGTCGGCACTCAGCCGACGGTCCCCTCCAACGCAAGACTGTAGGAAATGAGTTTCTGCGCCTCGACCGCGAACTCCATGGGGAGGTTCAGGAAGATCTTCTTGCAGAACCCGTTCACAATCATGGACGTCGCGTCCTCGGGCGTGATGCCGCGCTGCTGGCAGTAGAAGAGCTGATCGTCCCCGATCTTGGACGTGCTCGCCTCGTGCTCCATCTGGGCCGTGGGCTCCATGACCTGGATGTCCGGGAACGTGTGGGCCCCGCATTGGGATCCGATCAGGAGGGAGTCGCACTGGGAGTAGTTCCGCGCACCCGTCGCGCCCTTGAGGATCTTGACCATGCCCCGATACGTGTTCTGCCCTTCCCCCGCCGAGATCCCCTTCGAGATGATCGTACTGCGGGTGTTCTTCCCGATGTGGTGCATCTTGGTGCCGGTGTCGGCCTGCTGGCGGTTGTTCACCACGGCCACGGAGTAGAACTCGCCGATCGAATCGTCCCCCTGGAGGATGCAGCTCGGGTACTTCCAGGTGATCGCGCTCCCCGTCTCCACCTGGGTCCAGGAAATCTTCGAGCGCGCGCCGAGCGCCTTGCCGCGCTTCGTGACGAAGTTGTAGATGCCGCCCTTCCCCTGCTTGTCGCCCGGGTACCAGTTCTGGATCGTGCTGTACTTGACCTCGGCATCGTCCAGGGCCACGAGTTCGACCACCGCGGCGTGGAGCTGGTTCTCGTCCCGGATCGGGGCCGTGCAACCTTCCAAATAGGAGACGTACGCGCCTTCCTCGGCCACGATGAGGGTGCGCTCGAACTGACCCGTGTCCTGCGCGTTGATTCGGAAGTATGTGGACAACTCCATGGGGCAGCGAACGCCCTTCGGCACGTAGGCGAAGGAACCGTCGCTGAAGACCGCGCTGTTCAGCGCGGCGAAGAAGTTGTCGTTGTACGGGACCACGGAACCGAGGTACTTCTTGACCAAGTCCGGGTGCTCTTTGACCGCCTCGGAGAAGGAGCAGAAGATGATCCCGAGGTCCGCGAGCTTGTTCTTGAACGTCGTGCCGACGGAGACGCTGTCGAGGACCGCGTCGACCGCCACGCCCGCGAGCCGCTCCTGCTCCTGGAGCGGGATGCCGAGCTTGCCGTACAGATTGCGGATCTCCGGATCGATGTCCTCGAGGCTCTTCACGGGCTTCTTGGGCTTCGGCGCGGCATAGTAGATGATATCCTGGTAGTTGATGGGCGGGTACGTGACATTCGCCCAGTGGGGCTCCTTCATCGTGGTCCAGTGACGGTACGCCTTGAGCCGCCACTCGAGCATCCAGCCGGGTTCCTCCTTCTTCTGGGAGATGAGGCGGATGACGTCCTCGTTCAGGCCCTTGGGGATCCGCTCTTCCTCCACGTCGGAGACGAAGCCGTACTTGTACTCGCGATCGGCCATCTCCTGCTGGAGCTTAGTCTTGGTAACCATGATGGACCCCCTGGGAACGGGACCGAGTCTCTCCAGTATAACGATGTTATATATACCTTTGGTCGCGACCCTGAGAACTGCGTCCGACCGGGTGGAGACGGAGAATCCACCTCGGAAGACTTAAGTCGTGGCTTCGTGTAGCGAGCCCGGGAAGCGAGTTCCGTGATGGCCTCTCCCGAAGCCCCGCGCGTCATCGTGACCTCGAACGCGGTCCGGCGAATCCACTACCTGCGCCAGAAGGAGAACCGCCCCGAAGCCGCCCTGCGCCTGCGGATCATCGCGGGCGGATGCAGCGGCATGCAGTACCGGATGGACCTCGCGGAGACCCCACGGCCGACGGACACGATCATCACCGCGGAGGACGCCAAGGTATTCGTCGATCCGAAGAGCCTGGTCTACCTCCAGGGGTCCACCCTAGACTACGAGGAAGACCTCCTCGGCGGCCAGTTCAAGATCACGAACCCGAACGCCAAGCACGCCTGTTCCTGCGGCCTCAGCTTCACGATCTAGCCGCGGCGGCGACCGCCCGTCACAGGGCCTGAGCAATCGTCTCGGCGAGATCCACGATGCTCATCTGCATGTTACGCTGCTTCGCGATCTGCTCGAAGTGCCGCTCCGCGTGGGGGCACGTGGTCACGAGGGCCGTCGCCCCGGTCGCGACCGCATCCTGGATCCGGCGGGACCCGACGTTCGCGGCTTGCTCCGGGTAGACATCTGGGAACCCGCCTCCGGCTCCGGAGCAGAGCGCGTCCTCCCGGGTGGGCACCATCTCCAGGATCTTGAGGTCCTTGACGAACTTCAGGGCCTGGCGGGGCGCCTCGTACCCGTTGCAGACGCGGCCCATGTGGCAGGCGTCGTGGAATGCAATCCTCTGGGGCAGGGATTTCGTGAACGCGATGCGCTTCTCGCTCACGAGCTTCTCGACGAAGTGGGAGACATGGTAGACGCTGAACGGGGCGTTCCCGCCCCATTCTCGGTAGTCGCGGTAGAAGGCGCGGTAGCATTCCGCGCATGCGGTCACGAGGGCCTTCGCCCCCGTCCGCGCGACGGCCTCGAGGTTATGGGGCATGATCTGCTTCTCGACCTCCTTCTGGTATCCCATCCTCGCGAGGGGCGCGCCCGAGCACCACTCTTCGGGGCCGAGAATCTTGTAGGTCACCTTGGCGGCGTTCAGGATCTTGATAACCGCGCGCGCGATTTGTTGCTTCTCGTAGCTCGCCACGCAGCCGACCCAGAACACGACCTCGGGGCTCTCCGACTGGACGGCCTCGGGCGGCAGCCATGCGCCGCGCTCCTGGGGATCCTTCCCGTAGATGTTGTGGCTCTCCCGGACGTTGAGCAGGTACGGCTCGAGTTCCTTGCGGCCGTAGCCGGATTCGACCATCCAACCCTTTACCTCATCCCAGAGGGTATCGAACGGTATGTCCACCGGGCACACCTCGGTGCACGCCCCGCAGCCCGTGCACTCCCAGGAATTCGCGGCGAACTCCTCGCCCGGCTTCACGTGCCGGCGCAGGAGACGGTCCAAGGGGCCGCGGTTGTCGTACTGCCGCAGGGCGAACACGCGGCCGCGGGGCGAGGCACCCTCCCACCCGGCCTCCTGGTACGCCGGACAGACGGGTACGCAGTACCCGCACATCGTGCAGGCGTGCAGGTGTTCCTCAATGGGGGGCATCTTCGCGAGCCGGGGCATGACCTCACCGCTCCGATCAGCTGCGGAGCTCCGCGAGCTCGTTCCCCGCCTCGTCCGCCAGGGCTCGGTCCTCCTTCGACAGGGCCTCGAGCAGGTCCCTTGGCTTGCCCGTGCTCTTCGCCGCGAGGCCGTGGAGCAGGTCCGCGGACTTGCGCGACGTCTCCGCGGCGATCTCCCACGCCTTGGTCAGCGCGATCTCCTTCTCGAACGTGTACCGCGCCGTGCCGCACTTGGGGCACTGGTTCGGCATGTCGCGGGTGTCGACGACGTGCCCGCAGACGTAGCACTCGGCCTTCGAGACCGCATCCAGGGGGTACAGGTTCGGGTAGAACGCAGCCTCCTTGGCGGCGGGGCCGGTGAGCGCCTCGAGCCGTGTGCGCTGCGCGGCCTTGCGACGGCCGAGGTCTTCGAAGGTCACCTTGACCCGCGTGTCCGCGGACACGATCTGGGCGAGTTCGTAGAATGTGAGACCCTCCAGGACGGCGCCGAGCGCCTGCCGGAGGGAATCCGCCTCGCTCGCACGCTTCGCGCTCAAAGGATCGGGCCACCCGAGGAGCCGACGGAGAGCTGGGATACCCCGTAGAGGATATCAACCTTCGCGCTTCGAATCGACCTTCGCGTGTGGGGCATTCCTATGGAGGAAATCACAGGCCCCAGCCGAACTGTTTCTTCGCGGTTTCCGACATCATTTCGGGCGTCCAGGGCGGCTCCCAAACGATGGCCACGTTCGCTTCCTTCACGCCGGGCAGCTGTTCGATCTTGCGCTTCACGTCCGCGCCCATGTACGCGGAGGCGGGGCAGCCGGGGGCGGTCAGGGTCATCTTCACCTCGACCTTTCCCGAGCCTTCGTTGATGTCGATGTTGTACACGAGCCCGAGGTCGTAGATGTTGATCGGGATCTCGGGGTCGTAGCACTTCTTCAGGACCGTGATCACGTCGTCTTTCGTGGGCATGGGTGTCCCCCGTCCGTCCTCGATTACGGCCCGGCGGGATAAGAACGTTCCGTCCGGGATCA
>DASQGG010000129.1 GCA_035632695.1 Thermoplasmata archaeon | reverse complement strand
CATGCTGCAGAGCGCGAGCTTTCGGATCATGGCCCGGTAGCTTCGAAGGATTTCCGCCTCCCGTGTGACGACCTCGGCGGCGAGCGCGGTGTCTCCGCTCGTGACCGACTTCATGCCGTCCGCGTGCACGGACAAGGCGATTCTCTGGATGTCGCCGATGAGGTCGTCGAGGCGCCGTCGCTCGTCCGCCCCCCGGATGCCGAAGGTGATCGATTGGCCATGCTCCCCCAGAACCTCGAGCCCTGGCAGATCCAGGCGGATCTCCCGAAGGGTGCGCTTGACATCCGCCGGGATCGTCCCCTCCGATTCGACCTCGATCTGATCGGCACCCTGCATGTAGTACGTCCACACGCGGTACTTGACGGATTTCGAGTCCTCGAGGGCATCCAGATTGATGCGGACCTTCCGCGTTTCCCGCAGGACGTCAATAGGGGCGATCCGGAGCGAGGTGCCGTCCTCGACCATGAAGAGGCGGGAGCCCTTGGATAGGTCATGGCGGCTCACCCACCATCGCGGGACCGTGACGGTCCGGCTCCCTCCCTTGATGAACTGGAGTCTGCGGACCGTAGGCTGGCGCGACTTCGGGCGCGACATAGGACTCCGGATACGCGTGGCGTTCGATATAACCTGCCTGGGCGGCGTGCGGGACCACGGTCGGGGGCCGACCGCCAGGACGAGCGGAGGAAGGACTAATACACATCCGGGCCATCCCCGCGGAGGAGCGCGGGGGCCACGCGTCGGGCGCCTCGGTCGCCCAGAGGGGACCCCGCGCGCCTAAGGGGAAGCAGGCTATGGCGAAGGGCGGAGCGAGGGAGTCGGGGGATCCAGCGCCTTACGGCGAGATCCGCTACAAGACGGGCTGGCACGACCACACGGCGCTCGTGACGATCGATCGCCCGAAGCAGCACAACTCCTACACGCTCGCCACGCTGAAGGAGCTCATCTCCGCGTTCGACGCGGCGATGTGGGACGACGACGTCCAGTTCATCGTCCTCACCGGGAGCGGGGATAAGGCCTTCTCCACGGGCGGAAACGCGGACGAGTACGCCCACGAGTACGGGAAGAAGCCGAGCGACTGGTGGAAGTGGGGGGAGGTCTACGGGCGGTTCCTCGACTCGATCCTCCACTGCGGCAAGCCTGTCCTCTGCCGAATCAACGGCGTGGTGGCCGGCGGCGGTCTCGAGTTCGTGGCCGCCGCGGATCTGGCGGTCGCCGCGGACCACGCGCGATTCCTCTCCCCGGGTCCCCGCGTCGGGATGACGTCCATCGGCGGTCTGTCCCAATGGCTGCCGCTCCACATGGGGCTCAAGCGGACCGCGGAGCTCGTGATGCTGAGCCAGGAGATCGACGCGAAGAAGGCCCTCGAGTGGGGCATCGTCAACGACGTCGTTCCGCTCTCGGCACTGGACTCCCGGGTCCGCGGGATGATCGATAACATGCTCGACCTGTCGCCCACGAGCCTGCACTACTTCAAGGTCCACATGAACTGGTGGCGGGACCTCGTGTGGCGGCCAACCTGGGAGCATGCGAAGGAGTTCTTTTCGCTCAACCTGGGTTCCGTCGAGCCCGTGGAAGGCCTGTCCGCGTTCCT
>DASQGG010000128.1 GCA_035632695.1 Thermoplasmata archaeon | reverse complement strand
CCGGACTCTGTCTGCCGGAGTTCATCATTGCGTGGCAAGCGTCGCACCTTTACTGCCAACATCCCGACCGGCACAATCCGGGATTTGTCGGAAGCTGTCTTCCGTGGGGAGCGACCCAAATGTACCGTCGGCTGCAATGCTGAGCGGGCTCGGAGGCCAGAGTCCCGCCTCGGTCGTACCACGACTCCTGGCACCCTCAGCCGTACTAGGACCGGCGGTGCGCATCCAGCGCTCTCGCTATCCCTCGAAGGAATGGAAAAGCAGCCGAGGTGCGGACTCCGGCCTACAGGCCGAAGAGCGCACCCAGGCCCGCAGCGGCCTCTTCCTCCGAGACCTTCTCCTCTTCCTTCTTCTCTTCCTTCTTCTCGGGCTTCTTCTCGGCTGCGGGTGCGGCCGCGGGAGCGGCAGGCATCGCGACGGCGGCCTTCAGCGCCTCGTCGATGTTCACGCCCTCGAGCGCGGCGGTCAGGGCCTTCACGCGCGTCTCGTCCACCTTCACGCCGGCGGCGGTCAGGACCTTCTTCAGGTTCGCCTCGTTCACCGGCTGTCCGGCCGCGTGCAGGACCAGCGCCCCATACACATATTCCATGGTGTGTCACCTCCTGGGTTTCTCTTGATCAACCGGAATCCTTCTTCGCCTCGGTCGCGGCAGGCACCTTCGCCGCCAGCGCGTTCGCCTGGGCCTGGGCCCTCGCGAGGAGGAACTTGACGCTCTCCTTGGTGGGGAAGCCGCTCTCCACGGACAGTGCGAGCGCCTGCTGCGCCGCCTTCGCGAGCATGAGCGGGACGGTCTCCTTCGTCGCGTAGCCGATCTCCAACGCCAGGGCGAGCGCGCCCCGTCCGGCCTGGGCGATCTGCCCGCGCACGACGACGTCGTCCACGGCGAGCGCCTCGCGGTGGTAGACCATCCCGTCCTCGTACGCGCCCTTGAGGTCCAATCCGACGATAAGCGGGAAGATCTCGAGGCGGGCGAGGACCTGCGCGACGTCGCGCGGGATCTTGTCCCCCGCCTTGACGACGAGCTTGTCCTTCTTGATGATCACCTTGCCGCGTTCAATCGCGGCAGGCAGACCGGCCTTCTGCAATTCGCCGACAATCGGCCCGGGCTTGAACGGCGTCTCGCCCTCTCGCACCCAGATGTCCTCGGGCGCTCGCTCGCCGCCCCTCGCCGGCGAGGGCGTCTTCGTCTTCTCGAGCTCCTTGAACAGCCTGAACGGGTTCACGTCCGCCGTGATCACGGCGGTCTGGCCGTCGAGGTCCGCGGCGAGGGCCTCGAGGCCCTTGCGCTTCGTCGCGGCCTCCTTGAGGGCGAGCTTGATCAGGTTGTTCTTCGCGACCGTGATGGACGCCCGCCCCGCGAGGTTCTTCCGGATCCCCTGGAACTGGGGCGCCGGGATGCCGTGGATGTTCGCGAGGCCGACGACCTTGGACGTCTCGAAGCGGGACACGAGGTCCTTCACGATCGCCTGCTTGTACGGAGCGACGTGGGCCATGGTCATCCCCTCACAGGAACCTCACGGCGGGGCCCATCGTCGTCTTCACGTAGACCGAGGCGATGTTGTCCCTTCCGCGTTCGAGCCTTCCCAGGACGCGTCGCACGAGGGCGTCCAGGTTGTCCGCGATGTCCTCGGGCTGCATGTCCCGCGTCCCGATCGCGGCGTGGAACGTCCGGCGGTCCTTGGACCGCACGCGGACCGTGTTCCGCATGTTCCGGATCATGTTCGTCGGGTCCGCGGTGGGAGGAACGGGACGGGGCATCTTGCCCCGCGGGCCGAGCACGACGCCGAGCCGCTTGCCGATCACGGGCATGAGCGGCGCCTCGGCGACGAAGAAGTCGAAGTCGCGCGCGAGGCCGTGCGCCTTGCGCTTGTTCCCGGCGTACTCCTCGATCTCCTGCGGCTGGATCACGAGATCGGCGACCGGGCGCACCTTGCCGGCAAGCTCGCCCGAGGCGAAGACGCAGATCTTGACCTGCTTGCCGCGGCCCTTGGGCAGGAGGACCTCCTCGTCGATGCGGTTCTTCGGCACGGACAGGTCCACTTCACGCAGATTCAGCGCGACCTCGACGGACTCCTTGAAGGTCCGAGGCTTGGCCACCTCGAGGGCCTTCTTCACCGTGTCGATGGAGTGCTTTTCCGCCAAGGAGTTCGCCTCCTGCAGTGCAGACGACGCCCGCGGCGTCTCCTGCAGAGGGAAGGCGACGAAAGTGCCGACCCTTATTAAGGTTTACGGGGAGAAGCGCCAGAGGCGCCTCGGACGGGCGGTGGGTTCTTCCCAGAGGACGCCCATAGAGAGGCTCAGGAGGGAAGCCACGACTGGAGGGGAAGGTGCGGCCCCTGCGCCGCCGACGATTCGACGTCGCCGACCGAGCCGCCGTCTCGTGCTCGTCATCGCCGTGGCCATCGTCGTGGTGGGCGCCACTGTCCTCGTCCTGACCCTGCCTCCACCTATCACCATCGCGGAAGGGTCGGCCCATGGCATGCTCGCCGCGAACTTTCCCACGACCACATCCCTCGACCCGGCCTTCGGGAACGTCACGGCGACCACGCACGCAACCCAGACCTCGGGACCGAGCTCGAGCCTCACCTTGGTCGTCCACAGCTACGCGTTCGCGCTGGGCTACAACCACGAGATGAACTACGTCCAGATCATGCACGACGTCGCGGTGATCGGAAGGTTTGCCCCGAACCTGCGCTTGGGCACTCTCCAATTCACGTGCCGCGTCACGGGCTCCAACTCCAGCATCGACTTCTACAACAATTGGACCCAGGGACCCAATGTCTCGGTGGACCATCAGCAGACGTTCGGATTCTTTGCCAACGGAACGGGCAGCCTCAGTGCCACCTTGATGAACGCCGGGGGTCGCGGCCCATTCTACACGTTCGACTATGGGGCGAACGGGGAGAGCCGGATGCTGTACCAGCACACGCAGGTCTTTGAATTCCGCGCCACCGTGACGGGCTGGATGCTTCCCGCGATCAGCTTGGGCGTCGCCCTCAAGATCATGAACGTCCCCAAGACGATCACCCTGTACTCGGCCGGTGCCCGGTGGTACGCGGACAGCTCTCTCAACTGGACCCCGCTCAGCCTAGCCACGCTGGTTCCCTACACCGTAACGGGCGCAATGAATGCCACCGCCCCCGTCACCGGCTATGTCATGAACCTCACGGAGTATTGGGACTATTCCAACAGCGGGACCGTCCGGTCCTGGCACTGGAGCCTGAACATCGGCACAAGCTCCACGCCGATCGCCTTGATGCTTCCATCCGACGACTATTGGCTTATGGTGTACCGGACGGGTTCGTCTGGGCCTCCCGGACCGGCAGTGTTCATCTACGCCACGCAGGACATCGCCGCAACCACCTAGCCGCTCGCTGGGGCGACTGCGCAGGTGGGTCGGCCGTTTCACGCGGCAGAAGATCTGCCGCGAGCCCTTCAGGCACGGAGGACCTTCTCGAAGCACTTGTCGATGCCTGGGAACGCGTTCGTGTCTCCGCTCCAGTTCCCGAGGGTACCGCGGTACTTGTCCTCGAACTCCTGGAGCGCGTCCATAACCTGGTACTGCACGCTCTCTGCGTCCCCCTCGCTCGCGACCGCCGCGGCGATCACGTTGTTCCCCCGCACGAAGAAGATCGTGTAGTCCCCGTACCGCATCTGGTCCAGGGTTCCCTCCTTCGAGGCGAGCGTCTGCTTCACGAAGTCCTGCACGCCCACGAGCATCCCGCCGAGGATGTCCCGGTCGATGTCCGTGCGCAGGGCGTCCGAGTAGTGCCGGATCAGCAGGCCGTCCCGGTGCAGGAGGAAGAGCTCGGTGATCGTCGCGCGGCCGCCGAACGCGAGGCCGAGCGCCTCCGCAACCGCGTGGGCTGCCCGCTTCATCTCGATCTTCAGGATCCCGAGGTTCGTGCTTTTCTCCGCGAGCGCGAGGAGACTCAGGTCCCCCTCGGTCAACGTGGTTACGGCGACGTTCCCCGCCGGGCCTTCCATCAAGACGAAGTTTGCGTTCGGGAGACTCAGGGTGTCGAACACGCTCCCGGCGGACTGCGCGATCAGGGTGCTCATCGCGGAGAGGACCGAAGAGCTCATCCCCAGGCGGATGTCCGCGGCCACGGCGAGGCCGTTCGCATCCGCGATCACGGATCCCCGGACGCCCCGGGCGCGACGGCGGAGCTGGAGGAGGATCTGCTCGAGCTGGTCCTCGAGGCCCAGCTCGGTCGGGATGTCGACGGCCTCGTGGCGCTCCTCGACCTCAGCGCGCGGCATGGATCTCTCCCTCGGATGACTCCTTCACGGTGGCAGCGGTGGCCTCCGTAGGTGTGCGCCGCGAACCGCGCTCCCGGAACGACAGCGGCTTCGTGGGGCG
>DASQGG010000127.1 GCA_035632695.1 Thermoplasmata archaeon | reverse complement strand
GGCTAATTTCCTGGGCGCTGATCCGGCGCTTGTACGTGCCCAAAAGGATTTTGGCGCTGTACTCGTCGGTCAGAAGTTGCGATGCCTCGAGGGGCGACAGAAACTTCGATGCACCCTGGAAGTCGTCGATGTTTCCGGTGTTGTCCTCCAAAGTCCAACCCCGCGTGCTTTGTGAGGGGTTCGATGCGGATGGGGCCTATTTAAGCTATCGGCCTTGATTATCAGAGGAGGGATTCGTTTCGCGCGATGATTATCACCGCGCGCGGAACACGCGTCCGCGCGTGCGCGAGGCGGCCTCAGGCCTCGTTCGCGGAGTTCAGCTCGATCCACTTGCCGTTGATGTCCTTCTCCACGTCGAACTCGAACTTCACCCGGAACACGCCGTCCTCGTAGACGAGATGGGCGGACTTCAGGAGGGAGCGGTACAGCTTCATCGTCTTGCCCTTCGGCGTCGTGACGATCTCGGCGACCTTCAGGAAGCCCGCGGACTCAAGCTCGTGGATCTTGCGGTAGCATGCGGCGATGGGAATGTCGTACCGGTCCGAGATTTCCTGCACGGACCTCGGGACGTCCTGGGTAGCGACCAGGATCCGTTCCGCGTACTCGTCCGTGAGCAACCGCGAAACATCCTTTTCCCGCATTGCGCGTCCGATTCAACCCCCATATTAACCACATTTCTATCCGGTTCTCGTTTTTGATACTGCGTCTCCCTAGGAACCCGTTCCTTCTCCGGGAGACGACGTCCACCGGACGGAGCGCGCGAACCCGGCCAATCGCCGCGATCACACGATGGGCCGAAGCACGGCGTCGGGGACTCCGCCACTCCAGTCCCAGGAGAGGTTGAACAGCTCCGTGTACGGCTTCTCGCCGTACAGGACGACCGAACCGTTCACGCTCTCCAGGTGGAGGACCGCGCTCGCCAGATTCGACAGCTTCGTCGCGGACGCGCTCTGGGGCGTCGCGAATCCGACGAAGACGTCCTTGGACCGCCGGACGGCGCCAAGGACGCCGGACATCTGCTCGAGCACCTTGTCGCCGTACACGCTCTCGAGCGTGTCGAACGCCATGAGCGCGAGGTAGGGCCGTGTGGACTTGGGAAGGTGGTACTCGACGTTGGACCACTTCAGGTCCGTGTCCACGTTGTTGCCTTCCATGTGGAGTGCATTGCGTGACACGTCGCCGCCCCCCAGGGTCACGGACTCGAAGACCTGGATGTGGGTTTCGAACGAGTTCGGCGGCAGGTGCGGGCTCACGAGCTCGCGGGCGTACTCCGCGCTGCCCTTCCGAGGGGGCACATGGGCCACGCCGCGTCCCTGGGCCACGAAGTTGCACATGATGGCCGTCCGCAGCCAGTCCACGTAGTCCGCCGGCACCTGGGTCGAGATCTCGAACGCGACGACGCGACCCTTCGCGAACCCTCCGAGGATCCCGTCCAAGGAGCGCAACCCCGTGCTCACGGACGCCTTGGACGGATCCGGCACGGGCTTCCACGGCTTCGGCGGATTCTCCTCGTGATCGTCCGCGATCCGGAACGCTTCGAGCCGACCGCCGTCGAGCGTGTACAGGTACTTGTGCTGCCGGACCTGCTGGCCGCGGAGCTTCTCGATGGTCATCACGCGGAGGCGGCGCCCTTCATGCTCCGTGGACGCGAGGTTCACGACGCCGTCCCCCAGGTAGTCCAGGCGCGTCTCGCCGCTGCCTTCCAGGACGTAGAGCACGTTCTGCCGATTCCCCTCGACGAGGTCGCGCTGGAGGACGTTGATCAACTTGGACTGTGCGATCCCGTAGTGCTCCGCGAGGGCGTCGACGGAATCGATCAGCACCAGGGACCGCTTCGGGATCCGGGCATCGACGAAGTCGTACGCGGCCTCGACTTCGGGCAGATCGAACCCGATGGCCATCTCGAGGAAGCCGTCCTTGACCTCGGCTCCCGCGACGGACTTGGCGGCCTCTTCCTCCGTGGTCTCTTCGCCGGCCTGGATCTTCCCCTCGAGCTGATCGAGTGCCACGCGGGTGACCTTGGTCGTCGGGTGCGCGGGCTTCGGCGGAGCCTGGAGGATGGCCGGCTTGAGCCGATCCTTGAGCCAGGAGAACTGGTTGTACAGGGACTCGTCGGAGACGCGGGAGCTCAGATAGTGTGAGGAGGCGACCTCGCCGAGCTCCTCGGTGAGCTGGAGGGCGAACGTGGTCTTGCCCGTCCCCGCCTGACCCTTCACGATCAGCGAGTGCCCCCCGGGGGCGTTGAAGAACTCGATGACTTCGCGAGGGATGCGGGAAGCCTTCGGCATGTCGGAACCTCGGCCGCAAGAGCGACGGCGGCTATAGAAAGGTTTCCTTGCCCATGCTCGCGGATGAATGCCACTCCTGATTATCGGGGCGCGTCCGCGGAAAGCAAGTCACGGAAGCGGCGGGCGTCCGCGTGCATGGACTCGTTGTTGAACAACACGAAGGCG
>DASQGG010000126.1 GCA_035632695.1 Thermoplasmata archaeon | reverse complement strand
GGATGGCCTCGGCGCCGACCGCCTCACCACGCTCCGGGGCGAGCGCGATGCTCTCTGCGATCGAGACGTGGGCGCCGAGGTACATGGACCCCCTTCCGACGACGGGTAGCTCCTGGGGGTCAGATGAGCTTTGCCGATTGGGGACGAATTGGGGCCAACCCTATTCAAGCGCCATGGGACCTGGAGACGTGAGGGTCGCAGGATGGCCGTCGAAGCCGAGGTCGATTCGCGTTTCACCGGGATGATCCTCCTGCTCCGGCGCCTCTTCCCGGAATCCCCCGACGGACGGCTTCGATCCCCATCTCGCCCCGACATGGGTTTCGCCCGGCGCCTTCCGCGGCGCCGCTGACTCCCGCGGCGGTACCTCACGCGAGGTCTGGGCGCTCGTGGGCGAGCCGCCGGGCCTTCACGACGAGGTAGGACTGGGTCAGGTGCTTCTCCCCGCGGGCGAAGGAATCGGAGAGCTCCTCCCAGCGGCCGTCCTCGACCCACTTGCGAACCGTCTCATCTCGGAGGAAGAGCTCGACCTCCCGCAGTTCTTCGAACTCCGCGACGATCGTGTCCACGCCCAGGAACTCGACGTCGAAACGGTTCTCCTCGAGCAAGTCCTCCATCGTGTCCTCGTAGAAGGCCCACCGCGAGCCGCGGCGCGTCTCCTTCCAGTGGTCTCCATGGTGGCAGCAGAAGATGAACTTCCCACCGGTCCGGAGACCGCGCGACGCATGCCACACGATCTCCGGGGACATGCAGAGATTGCTCACGACGAAGTCGAACGGCTCGGACGAGAACTCGTGGTACGGCGTCTTCTCCACGTCCCCCCACACGAAGTCGACGCGCCGGATGTCTTTGACTCCGGCATAGGCTCGGGCCTGCTGGAGCTTCATGCGGTCCAGGTCCACGCCGATTACATGGCCGCCCAATCCGGCGGCGACGAACGCGACCCGGCCTTCTCCCGTGCCCACATCGAGGACCCGGCGCCCGCGGAAGTCCTCGTGGCGGAACTGGTCGAGGAGCATGGGCCGCAGTTCGAACGCGTGTCGCGCGGCGTCCCGCCAGAGAAGCCGACGCGTCTGGCGAACCACGTCGACCACGGGACCTCCTCGGCGGCCCGGATGCGGAGTTCGGGATAAGAGTCCATCGGTGGACGGCCGGAACGCCACACGCTTATAGGACGCGGGCACCTTGGTGCGCGGGAGTGACCATGGACGTCACCGAACACGGGCTCTTCGTCCGCGGCAAGTCCGTCCCTGCCTCCTCGGGGAAGACCGTGGAGGTCCTGGATCCCGCGACGAACCGGGCGATCGCCCGGGTCGCCTCGGGCACCCGGGAGGACGTGGATTCCGCGGTGGAGGCCGCACGCGCCGCGTTCGAGTCCCCGGATTGGCGGGACATGGACCCCAGCAAGCGGGGCCGTCTCCTGTTCCTCCTGGCCCAGCAGATCCGGGATCGGTTCGAGGAGCTCGCGAGACTGGAATCCCTCAATGTGGGAAAGCCGTTGCGAGAGGCCAAGGGCGATGTGGCGTACGTCTACAAGCTATTCGAATATTATGCAGGGATTGCCGATAAAATTCAAGGCGCTACGATCCCCGTGCCGGGCGCGCGGTTGGACTACACGCTCCGCGAGCCCCTGGGCGTCACCGCCCATATCGCCCCGTGGAACTACCCGCTTCTCCTGGCGTGCCGCGGAATCGCGCCCGCCCTCGCCGCGGGCAACACGGTCGTCCTCAAGCCGGCGAGCCTCACGCCGCTCTCCGCCCTGAGGGTCGCCGAGCTCGCGGAGACGGCCGGATTCCCTCCCGGCGCGTTCAACGTGGTCACGGGTCCGGGCAAGGAGGTCGGAGAGGCGCTCGTCCGCCATCCGGACGTGGACAGCGTCACGCTGACCGGGTCCACGGAGACCGGGAAGCAGCTCCTGCGGATCGCCGCGGACCGCATCACGCCCACGGCGCTCGAGCTGGGCGGGAAGAACCCCCAGATCGTGCTCCCCGACGCGAGGATGGACAAGGCCGTCGCGGGCGTCGCCTTCGGGGCCTTCCAGAACGCGGGCCAGATGTGCTGGGCCGGCTCGAAGCTCCTCGTCCATGCGGACGTCGCCCCGGCGTTCCTCGAGAAGCTCAAGGACCGCACCGCCAAGATGCGAATCGGCCCGGGGCTCGAGGAGGGCGTCCATATGGGCCCCCTCGTCTCGCGGGAGCAGGCGAGGACCGTGTCGGAGGCCATCGAGGAGAGTGTCCGCACAGGGGCGAAGCCGCTCGTGGGCGGCGGGCGGCCGGAGGATGCGCGGTTGCGCGACGGGAATTTCCTCCTGCCCACGGTCTTCGAGCATCCCCCCGCGGACAGCCGGGTGGCCCGCGAGGAGGTCTTCGGCCCCGTCCTGGCGGCTTGGTCCTTCACGGACTTGGACGACGCCATCGCACGCGCGAACGACACGCCGTACGGGCTCAGCGCGGGACTCTGGACCCAAGACCTCGGGAGCGCCCACACGATCGCGCGGCGTCTCAAGGCGGGGATGGTCTCGATCAACGAGTATCCCGTGACGTTCCCCCAGACGCCGTTCCTCGGATGGAAGCAGTCCGGTCTGGGCCAGGAGCAGGGCGTGGATGCGGTCCTGTTCTACACCCACGTGAAGAACGTGCTCGTGAACCTCGAGTAGGCCCGCGGGTCCTGGGTGTCAGAGCACCGTCCGTTGTTCGTGGATCGCGAGGCCCTTGGCACGCGGTCGCGCCAGGTACTCGTCAGGGTCCAGTTGTTCGGGGATCACGAGGCCCCGTGCCGACACCCGGCCCTCGAGCAGCATCTCGTCGTCGGCGGCGGCGGTCATGCAGGATTCGCGTACCCGACGGCTCGTTTCGGCGGGACGAAGGACGCGGCGAAAGGCTTGAGAGGAAGGGTGCCATGGCGGCGACGATGATTTACGTCGCTCCGACCGCGGTCCTCGTGGGCGATGTCTCCGTGGCCGAGGGTGGGAGCGTCTGGCACGGGGCCGTGCTGCGCGGCGACTTCGATGCCGTGGTCGTCGGGAAGGATTCCAACGTGCAGGACAATGCGGTGCTCCACGTGGACCGTCGGATGCCCTGTGAGATCGGCGACCACGTGACCGTAGGTCACTCCGCGGTGGTCCACGGCACCAAGGTCTTGGGCGACTCCTTGATCGGCATGCACGCGACGCTGAACAGCGGCACGGTCGTACGCCGCGGCAGCCTTGTGGCCGCCGGCACGGTCACTCGGGAAAACGCCGAGTTTCCGGAGGAGAGCGTGATCGCCGGGGTGCCTGCGAGGGTGCTCCGAAAGGTAGACGAGACCCTGTGGAAACGGATCGAGCTTTCCTGGGAGATCTACCGGGACCTGGCGAAGGCGTCCTTGCCGGCTCGTCCCGCGATCCTGGCGGACCCGAGCCGCCAGATTCCGTTCGAAAAGTCCGAGGAGTTTACCCGGCTCGTTCGGAAGGGTTGAGGACCACCCAAACGTTTTTCGCAGGCCGTCGCATCGGCGCGCGCGATGGCGCGCTTCACCGTCCAAATCCAGATGCGGTTCCGCGACCTGGACGCGATGGGTCATGTCAACAACGCCGTGTACCTGACCTACTGCGAACTCGCGCGCACCCAGTTCTACCTCCGGCACGCGTTCAAGCGGTCCTTGCACGACATCGACTTCATCCTGGCCCACGTGGACATGGACTATGCCTCCGCCGCGGAATGGGGCGACGAGGTCGAGGTCTCCGTCTGGCCTTCGAAGATCGGCGAGTCCTCCTTCACGCTCAGCTACGAGCTCCGCGACAACAAGAGCGGTCGCGTGCTCGCAACCTCCTCGAGTGTCCAGGTGGCCTACGACTACGACAAGAAGAAGACGAAACCAATCCCGCCCGACTTCCGGAAGATGCTTGAGAAGAATCTGGAGGCCTAGGGGATCCCCCGGAGGAGGGCGCGCAGGCGGTCCGGGTCCGCCGTGGGCGGGGAGCATGTGGTCCCTTGGCAAACGAAAGCCACAGGTCCCGCCCGGGCCTCGGCGGTCTTTCGCATATGCTCGACCGCATCGGGGACGTACGATTCCTTGTCGTCGGCAACCAGGATGGTCTTCCCGGGCGCGTAGGTCTCGCGCGCCACCGCCGCAAGCCGCTGCGCCCGCGGCTCGTCCCGTGGCCCCAGGAGGACAATCTCCGCCCTCGGATGCAGCCAGAGCTCGGCGGCCAGGAAGTACGTGCCGCAGAAGATGGGGCCGTACCGGGCTGCCTCTCCTGCGAAGCCGGTCACGATTTCGTCGTGGTGGAGTCGGTAGTCATCGTTCCCCGTCAGCGCGTAGAGGCGCTGCAGGCAAAGTGCGGCCACGGCGTTCGCCCCGGCGTACGGGGAATCGTCCAGGGGGCGACGGCGGATTTCACGCAGACTGAGTTCCGCGGTCTCGCGGACGTCTTCGGCCAGGTCCGTGAAGCCGGGGTTCTTCGAGTCCCAGAAATGCGTGAGCGCGTACGCCATGGCCTCCTCGGCCCGGCGCTGCCACGCGACGTCGCCGGTCGCGGTGTGCGCCGCGAGGCAGGCCTCGACCATGAAGACGTGGTCTTCGATCAGCCCGTGAACCTTGCGTTTCTCGTCCCCCAGTGCATGCCACATCCCTTGGTCCGGCGTCCAAAGCGTCTTCCAAAGTCGCTTCAGGGTCTTGAGGGCGAAGGCCGTCACGTCATCGCGGCCGAAAGCCATCGCCGCCTCGAGGGCCGCCGAGACCATCATGCCGTTCCAGGACGCGTAGATCGTCCGATCGACGGCGGGCGGGGTTCGCCGGTCCCGCGCGGCCTTCAGGCGCGCCTTCCCGCTGGCGAGAAGGGCGTTCACCCGATCCGGAGGCATCGACAGTTCTTGTGCGATCTCTTCGGGCGTCGCGGCCAAGTAGAGGACGTTCCGCTTCGGGTCGTGGTGCATCTCGCCCTTCTCCCCGATGTCGTAGCGGAGGGCTAGGACCCGCGCCTCCTCCGCGGGTAGGGCGTGCTGGGCTTCGTCCAAGGTCCACGTGAAGTAGTCGCCGTCGTCCTCGAGGCCGACGTCGGCGTCCTGGCTCGTGTAGTACCCGCCCTTCGCGCGGTCCGAGAGGACCTCGTCGACCCAGGCGAGGATGCCCTCCGCGGTCTCACGGAACAGCGGCGCCCCCGTGAGCTGCCACGCATGGACGTAGTTGCTGAGGAGGCCCGCGTTGTCGTACAGCATCTTCTCGAAGTGGGGGACG
>DASQGG010000125.1 GCA_035632695.1 Thermoplasmata archaeon | reverse complement strand
CGATCGAACACGCGTCATGGGGGCTTCTCCTATCTTGGCGCGAAAGGTCGCGGGTTACATGGAGCAAGATACTCGACAGAGTGGCCTGTCGGATTGGAGGAGTAAGAGGCACCGGTGCTGACAGGGAGTTGGACACCCACTGTTCGCATCACAGGTTCTAATAGGGATTTCGGGCAGCCTAAAGGTAGGTACGCGAGATGACCCTCACGCGGGAATCGGAATCCCACGCTCCAAGTGAACCGACCGCCACCGATCCGCGGACGGACCGCATGCGGGGCCTTCGCCCTTTCGGGCGCTCTGCGCTGTCACTTGTCGTCACAATTACCCTCGTCCTGGGGATCCTGCTGGGGTCTGTGGCGTATGGGCTTTTGGCTCCCGCGGGTCACGCCTCAGGTGCGACCGGACCCGCGAGCATCGACCGCCTCTACCTCACCATCGCTTTCAATCCTGGAACGGGCCATGACGAGTACTTCCCTGCGAACTTCACCGTCCCGGCTGACACCCCCGTTCTCGTGACCATCACCTGCTACGACAACGCGTCGAACCCGGTTCCGAATGCTGTCGGCGAGGTCAAAGGGACCGTGGGCGGAGTCGAGACGATCACAAACGAGACGAATCCGAACGGGTTTGTCGTGTCCCGCGTGAACGGGACGGCCGTGAGCCACACCTTCACCCTGAACAGCCCGCCCTACGACCTAAACGTCCCGGTCCCACCCGCCCCGAGCAAAGCCGTGCCCGTCCTCGTTACCTTCGGGGCCTACTTCAACGCAACGGGGAGCTTCATGTGGCAGTGCCTAGCGCCTTGCGATCCGGTCTCCATGGCCACGATGGGACTTATGATGGGCACGGTCACCGTCGTAAATGTCTAGTTCGGTAGGGTTGCATTACGGAACGCGCGCGGGGCATGGGCGTCAAGTCGACTCATGGCGCTCGAACGACAGGGGCGGGGGCGTGGCGCCTTCCACACTCCAGAGCAAAGGCGCGATCGTTCTCTGCGGGACGAGGGCAAGTGCAATCGCGAACACGCCCAGGAGCAGATGCTGGAATCCCCAATGAAAGTAGAGGGCGGGACCCAGCGCGGAATCTGGAGGTAAGGCGCCCCAGGCTGCCGGAGCGCCCAGGACGCCGAGGAGTTCGTTCAGGAAGCCTCCGAGGCCTAGGTTCACGAGCGCCGGGGGCACCCCGACGCCCCACGGATATCCTCCGACGAGCAGGGCGATTCGCAGGGGCCAGCTCCTGCCCCGATGTATTCCCCTCGCCATCCAAGTCGCAAGTTCCCGCGGAAACAAGCCCGCGGCCACGGCGGCCAGAGAGAGGATCTGATGTTCTACGATCCAGTGATACCAGATCGCGGCATCCGCGGAGGTGGGCGAGACGTTTCCCCACTCAACGAACATCGCGAGGGACCAGGTAATCCCCGCCACGAGCAAGGCGACGCGCAACATCGAGCCCAGGACGAACCTCCGATCCTTCGGGGGCGGCACCGGACAGGTTTGGTTGCTCGTCCGTAGCGCGCGCTCCGTTACCAGTAGGCACAGCCCGACCACCATGACCTGGAACAAACTGATGTACCAGTCCTCGCGGAGCAAGGTCGCGAGGTCCGTGCCGCTGGCGGCCGCGACCACCGCAACGCCGGCAGCACTCGCACAAGTCGTGCAGCAACATGCCCCCATCGTCGCGAGTCCGGTAATGGCAGGCGCGACGGCTGCGGTTGTTCCCGGCGAAGGCTGGGCCTCCGTCCCGTCGGGAAGGCGGATCCTGGGGAGCAGGAGAAGGAGGGCCGAAGTGCCACCGAGCCCGACGCCGGCGGAGACTAGAGCCATCCCTACCGCAGGAAGGAACGGGAGGGTGAGGAACAGCCCGGGTACGATGACGAAGACCCAGGGATAGTCCCACCACGGGCTCCCCGAGTACAGGACTTGTGCCGCGAACGATTGGTGGGCCGTCGAGACGTCCAGCATTCCCCCCAAGAGCATAGACAAAATCGCGTAGAGCAGGGCCACGTCGAACGCCCAGCCCTTAGCCCGACGCGTCCGCAGGAGGGCTCGAGTCTGGGAGAGGGACATCAGGGAAACGAGACGCCGGAGGGTGTCTCCCCGCCCACGACCTGGAGGTCCCGTTGCGTCAGCCACGGGCAGCAACTCCCTGCCTAGGAGTTTCACTCATCGGTCTTTCGCCGCCGGCCCCGCGTTGGCTTCGTCCTGCCCTGCCCCCTGTCCCATGCGGCTCCCCCTTGAGTTCGACTCACCGGTTCGGTGCGGTGGCCTCTTCGCGACCCAGCGGAATGCCCGGAGGGAAAGGAGGGCGACCAGCACCACGGTGGGGACGATCCAGATGAGCGCCGTCCACGGGTTCGCAGGAGGCGCGATCAGGTTGAAGACGTAGGCCACGGTCACGTTCTGCGTGTTCGGGTTCACCCAGTACACCATGTACGCGCTCGACCCGGGCACGGACCAGTTGTAGGCATCGTAGGACTCGTTCACGCTGTAGAAGAGCACGTAGCCCGTGGGAGGGTCGTGGTCATGGATCTCGAAATGGATGGCCGGGCCGTTACCAGTGTTGGCGTACCAGACGAAGTTGAGGGTGTCGCCGGGTCCGATGGGGAGGCCCATGCTGGAGATGTACGCGTGCAGAGTGCTGTTCTGCGTCCCCGTGGGCGTCAAGACGAAAGACCCTTTCGCGGTGATCGTGGCGGATCCCGCGGCGTGCGCGGACGCAGCCGAGGAGGATGCAAAGAGGACGGCCACGGCGAGCCAGACGAGGGCGGCACGCATGAGACTCACCCCGACGCGATGACGACGTAAAAACTTGTCTCGACATCGAACGCGCTGTATCGAGTGACGAGAAGGTCGATGCGCCAGGTCCCGGCTCGCGAGAGCGCGGGGGAAATGACGTACATGTGATTCCCGTGCGGACCCAAGAGTGCCACGGTCTCCGGAGGCAGCGTGGTGTTCGTCAGGGTGAACGTCAGCGTGCCATTCCGGACGCCGTTGTAGTCTGCGCCGGTCGTCGCGTTGTATACGAGGACGACGAACGTATAGACGCCCGGCGTCTGGGGATACGGAGTGATGGAGAAGTCGAACGTCAGTCCCTGGGTCGTCGACGCGACCAGGAACGTCTGCGGCCCCGCGGAAACGGTAGCGGCGGGGCTGAGGCTCGTGAGGAGGGCCGCCAACGCAAGGACGATCGCGCCGAGGACCGCCTCTACCTTGACGGTCCTGGCAACCCGAGCAACCGCCGACGGCTCGGGCGGGTCGCCCGGCTCCTTTTCACGAAGGTGGGAGCGGTTGTAGGCGCCGAGGGCGACCATAGGGGCGAAGAGGGACACCTTGGCCAGCACGACCCAGCCGTAGCCCGTGCCCAACAACGCGCCCCAGCTGCCCACGAGGAGGACTCCGAGCAGGATCCCCGTGGCCAGGATCAGGGCCACGGAATAGCCGGCGAACCGCGAGAACCGCCTCAAGGCACCGCCGCCGAGGGAGCGGGCCGCGTCGTCGACAAGGTAGCGCCGGACAAGGACGATGGCAACGAGGCCTCCGACCCACGCAGCCACGGCGAGGAGGTGGAAGCCTTCCCCGAGCAGCCCGACAAACGGCAGGGTTGTCGAAGCGGCCCCGTGCGTGTCGAAGCTCCCCGCGACGATGATGAAGAGGCCGAGAACCGCGGGAACGAGAAATGGATTCTTCAGAGAGAAGCCCGCGGGCTTTCCCTCGGCATTGCGGTCCAGATACAAGCTGACCGCGGCGAATGCGCCCAGGAACGTCTCGGTCAAGAGCGCCACGAGAAACGAGGAGGCCCAGACGTCACCCAGGCTGGCGGGGCGCACAGTGAGCCAGACGTCCACGAGCCAGACCATCGTCGCGAGGGCGAGGGCGAAGTACGCGAGCCTGTCCCAGAGAAGTAGCTCGCGGCGCCCCTTCGCGTGGACCCCGGCCTCCGCGTCGCCCAGATCCTTTCCTGCAGGCTCCCAAACCAAGAGGCCGAAAACGGCGAGGCCGAAGGCGACGACGACGCTCGTGAAGTTCGCGTCGCGCAGGACGATCTCAAGAGGGGAGAGAGGAGCCCCGCTCGAAGTGGCGGTGCTCGAAGGCAAGGGCCCCGGGAGGGTACCGTCCGGGTTCTCCACCGCAAAGGAGAAGGAGCCGGTGGTGAAGTGGCCGTCCACCGCGGAAACCGCGTTCCAGGTGACCGTGTAGATGCCCGGCCCGATGTGTTGCAGGCTGACGCTCATCGTGAACGCGTCCGTGGGGGAGATCAGGGTGTTTCCCTGGTCCACCTCCGCGCCCGAAGAATTCGTGACCCGGATGGACTCGGAACCGGGCTGGATCTGTTCGGACAGGGTCACCGTCACGTTGGTCGGAGCCTGGGGCAGGATCGCCCCCGCGCCCGGGTTCGAGGACACGTAGTTCGCGTGGGCTGAGGCTCCTCCCGCAACCGCGCTGAGCGTGAGGAGGCCGATGAGCACGAGGAGGACGCCTTTGAGGCTCATGGGTTCTTGCGGCCCCTCCTCCAGGAGAGCACGCCCACGCCAACCCCCGCCACGCCGAACACCACGGCAAGGGCCGCGATTCCTGTGGCCAGAGCGACCTGCGATTGTAGCGAGGAGATCTGAGAGGAAAGGGTGTTGTCGTTTCCCTGCAGCGTGGACGGGGTGGGATTCGGAACGGGGAATTCCACTGTGGACGAGGCTTGGACGTTGTCGAGCGGCACGGTGATGTTAATCGCCGTCCCGGCGAGGTTGCCGACAATCCGAACGGAATATGAACCTGCGATCGTGGGGATGATGGGGAACGTGTACCAACCATCACGACCCTCCTGCGGCGAGAGTGCCTGCGTCGAAGACGCCGGGCCGCTCATGATGACCGCGGTCAGGTTGTTTTCTGCGCCGAGGACCCACACGACGGTTCCGTT
>DASQGG010000124.1 GCA_035632695.1 Thermoplasmata archaeon | reverse complement strand
CGCCAACTTTGTCGAAGATCCGGCGCGCGATTGAGCGGTCCAGCTTCTTTAGTTGGCGGATGGCCGAATCGGACCAAATTACCTCGAAGGGCATCAGAAGCCCAGCTCATCCTTGAGCTGCCGGTGCGTCCGATACTTGCCCGCCTTGATTTCGCGGATGGCCTGCTCGATTTCCTTCTTCGTCTGTTCATTGAGCTCTTGGAGGTCCTCAAGGAGTCTCTCGAGGACCTCCTCGTACGTCTCGCGAGGGTGGAGCTTCATCCCCTCAAGGACCTTCTTCAGGTCCTGGCTGAGCTGGATAGTCGTCGTGGCCACGGCGGCAACCATGGCAACCGGGACTAATATAGCTTGCTATAGCATGCGATAGCAACGCCATGATGACGCGGCGTCGGTGGAGATTCGGGACCGCGCTGGATGCCGACGGTTGCCCGGTACCGGTCATCTTGACCGTACGCGAGCCCACATCCTCGGATTCCAAAGGCCTGTGACTCCCTAGAAGAGTGGACCGGGTGGGATTTGAACCCACGGCCTCTACCATGCCAAGATAGCGATCTTCCAGCTGATCTACCGGCCCGCGGATGCGCTGTAAGATAGGGTCCGGTATTAAGGTTTCCCGGCGCACGAGAATGTTCGCGTTTCACCCCGCGCGCCACGCCACAGTCCCGATGTGGAGGAAGGTGACGAGGAAGAAGAGCCCCGTCTCGACGACATGCATGGGCTTCCACACGCTGAAGGCGCGTTTCATCGCGGGAGGGCGGCGGCACACGTAGCGGCCGAAGACTCTGGCCTGCCGTGAATCTCACGGACGGACGTCACCTCGCGGACGCGTGGCTCACGCGGAGGACTTCGGGCGCTTCGCCACCGCAGGCTTCTTCGAACCCGTGTCCGCGTACAGTTCGAGGGGTTTCTCTTTCCGCATCTTCTCTCCGGGGATCGCAATCGGGTACTCCCCGGTGAGACACCCCAGGCACACATCGTCGCGAGGATGCTTCAGGGCCGTGATCAACCCGCGCATCGAGAGGTAGCCGAGGGAATCGGCGGCGAGGAACTCCGCAATCTCCGGGACACTCTTCTCGTTCGCGATGAACTGCTCGCGGGTCTTCATGTCGATCCCTAGGAAGCACGGGGAGCGGATCGGCGGACAACCGATGCGGACGTGGACCTCCTTGGCACCGGCCTGGCGCACGATTTGGACGATCTTGCGGAGCGTCGTGCCGCGGATGATCGAGTCGTCGATGAGCACCACGCGCTTGTTCTTCACCGCGGAGCGGATGGGGTTCAGTTTGAGCATCACCCCGACCTCGCGTTCGGACTGCTCCGGCATGATGAACGTGCGCTCGATGTAGCGGTTCTTGATGAGGCCCTCGACGACCGGCAGGCTCGCGACCGACGCGAAGCCTTGGGCCTGCGCCCTCCCCGACTCGGGCACGGGCACGACGATGTCCGCATTCACGGGGTGCTCCCGAGCCAACTCTTGGCCGATCTTCACGCGCGCGTCGTACACGAGCCGTCCGTCCAGGACGCTGTCGGGCCGCGCGAAGTACACCCACTCAAACATACAGTGTGCGGTGTGCGTGGGGTGTGGAAGGCGGAAGGACTCGAAGGCGCCGGGGCGGAGCTCGACGATTTCCCCCGCCTTCAGGTCACGGATGAAGCGGTAGCCGAGGGCGTCGAAGGCGACGCTCTCCGACGCAATCATCATCGTGCCTTCCCGTTCACCGATGCACAGCGGACGGATTCCGAACGGGTCCCGGACCGCGTACACGGTGCCGTTGATCAGAAGCGCGAGGCTGTAGGCGCCCTCGAGACGCTTCGTGAACTCTTTGAGGGCGCGCCGGGGGTCTCCCGAGCTCACGAGCTCGTTCGCCAGGAGGCGGACGATCACCTCGCTGTCCGAGGTCGTCATGAATGCCCAGCCCTTGCGGCTCAGGTCCTCTCGGATCTCCGCCGCGTTCACGATGTCCCCGTTGTGCGCGAGGCCGATGTCCCCGTACGACGTCTTGACCACGATCGGCTGAGCGTTGTCGAGGACGCTCGAGCCCGTGGTCGAGTACCGCACATGGCCGATGCCCGAGCGGCCGCGCAAGCTCGTGAGATCCTCCTTTGTGAACACCTCATGGACCAAGCCCATGCCGCGCTTCGAACGGATTTCTCCGTCAAAGACCGCAATCCCCGCCGACTCCTGGCCGCGGTGCTGCAGGATTCGGAGCCCGTAGTAGAGCTCGGTGGCGACCGGGATCTCGCTCGCGCAACCGATGATGCCGCATTTCTCGCGCGGGCGGAGGTCGGAGTATTCCGACGCAGCGCCGTCCAAGGACATCCTCAGTGCCTCTTCGCCCAGGAGAAATTCCTCAACTTCTTGGTATTCCCGTACCCGCACGAAGAACAGTATCCCTTGCGCTTGTGGTACGAGTGGCGCCCGCAGCGCCGGCACCGGATGTGGACGGATTTGACGCCCATCTTCCCGAGCGATGCGGTTCCCTTTGTCATCTACGCCACCTCGGCGTCGTCAGGGGGAGATGTAGATCACGTTGTCCCCGCGCACGATCGCGAGGTCCATCTTCCGCTGGGACTGGTTGTCCTGGGTCTCCTCCGCATTGCGGAGGACGAGGTTCATGTGCGGGTCGAACCCGTCCAGAATGCCCCGGTACCCCCGGCCCCCCTTGAGCTCGACCATCACGTTGGACGAGATCTTCTGATTGAGGAGGGAGAGTGGCTTAATCATGGGACCACGTCTGAAGGAGAGGAGGAGCAGTACTTAAAGCTCTCGTCGAAGGGAGCGGACCGGTCGCTCGCAGGAGGCGTCACGGCTCCGACTTGACCACAGGTCGGCCCTTGCCGAGCCCTGCGCCCTTCCGCGGGTTGATCAGGAAGCGGGAGTGGCGGAGCACGTCCATGCCCACGATCATGTGGTACCGCATGTCCTTCCGGTCCGTGACCGTGGCGTGGGCCTCGAACTCCCGGCCGTCGATGATCACGATGGCCTTGACGACGTCCCGTTCCTCCGGGCGCTCGGCCGCGGCCGAGCGGGTGTGCACGCGCCGCTCCACGGGGCCCAGCCCGAGGCGCTTCGCGAGGTCCGTGTCCAGGCTCGTCCGCGAGGCGCCCGTGTCGATCTTCGCGCGCACCTGGATGTCGCCGCTCGGTCCGCGGACGGTCACCTCTTCGATGATCCCAATGACCTTGTGCTTGGGCTGGATTTCCTTTTCAGGCGTCATCCGGACGTGCACCCGCCGAGGGTTCCCTTCGGAGGGCCGAATAGGCCCTCAGGCTATCATCCTTCCGTCGGAGCGGCGGCTGGCGAAGCTTTTTCTCCCGCGATAGCCGTCCGCACGGCCTACCGTGGCGGGGACGTTCCGTGAAGATCGGGATCATCTCCAAGAAGGACTCATACTGGTCGACGCGCCAGCTCCTCAAAGCGGTAACCCGGCACGGCCACGAGTCGAGCTTCATCCGGACGGACGCGGTCCGGCTGATCGTCGCGGGGAGCGACGACGCGCAGTACAACGGTGCGTCGATCCGGGACCATGCGATCTTCATCCCGCGCGTGGGTCGCTCGCTGACCGACTTCGGGAAGATGCTCCTCCGCCAGCTCGAGCTCATGGGGATGCGGACGACCCTGTCGAGCGAGGCGCTCATCACCGCGAGGAACAAGTTCCTCGCGCTCCAGTCCCTGCGTCAGGCGCGCGTCCCCATCCCGAGGAGCATCCTCCTCGCCTCTCGCCCCGACGTCATGGAGGCCGCGCACTTCGTGCACTATCCCGCGATCCTGAAGATCCTCTCGGGGACCCAGGGCATCGGCGTCATGCGGGTGAAGAGCTTCGAGGAGACTGCGTCCATCGTGGACACGATGAAGTCTTTCGGAGAGGTCATGCTCCTCCAGGAGTACATCCCCAACCCGGGGATCGACATCCGCGCCTTCGTGGTCGGTGACCGCGTGATTGGCTGCATGAAGCGGGTCGCGCAGATGCAGGAATGGCGGTCCAACATCCATCTGGGCGCGAAGGGCGTGCCGATCGAGCTGGACGACGCCTCGAAGGACATCGCGGTTCGCGCGTCGAAGGCCGTGGGACTCGAGATCAGCGGCGTGGACATGATCATGCGCGGGGACGAGCCCGTGGTCCTCGAGGTGAACGCCTCGCCCGGATTCCGGGGCCTCCTCGAAGCCACCAAGGTGAACGCCGCGGATGCGATCGTCGAGTACGCGATCCAGAAGGCCGAGACGGGGACGAAAGGGACTTGACCCGTCGGGTCCTTGACCCGGTCCATGGCCGAGGACCAGATCCCCGGATCTCGCGTGCGGATCACCACGAAACACGGCTCGCTGACCGCCGACGAACTCGGGGACGTGCTCCCTGGCGCCGCCCGCCTAATGGACGAGCTGGCCCGCCGGTACTGGGTTCTCTACTACGCCGCCAAGAGCGGCAGCTGGGAGCTCGCGCGGTACATGGAGAAGGAGTCGGAGAAGGTCCTCGCGATCCTGGGTCAAGTGCGGCCCAAGTACGCCGCGGACGTCAACGTGTTCCTTCGCGAGGACCTCCCACCCGTCGTCCGCGCGATCGAGGCGAAGGACTGGCCCGGGTTCGACGCGGCCTACCGCCGAAGCGTCGACGCATCGGACCGGTACCATGAGAAGTACAACAAGGGCTTCCTTCGCTTCCGCCTCCCGGACCGACCGCCCGAGTGGTTCGACCTGAGCCCGCGATAGCCTTTTGCGTCATGGGAGCGTTCGACCCGTCGCAAGGCGAATCCCATGAGGCAGGTGGCGCTGGGACGAGGCGGTCCCAAGGTCTCCGAGGTGGGGATGGGGATGTGGCAGGCCGGCGGCAAGGCCTGGGGCAAGGACGTGGTCGACCAGGACTGCCAGAGGGCCATGGAGCGCGCGATCGACCTGGGGGTCAACCTGGTCGACACCGCGGAGGCGTACGGCGACGGCCACTCGGAAGAGGTCATGGGCCGCGCGATCCGGAGCGTGGGCCGCGAGAACGTGTTCGTGGCCACGAAGGTCGCGGGCGAGCACCTCCGTGCGCCCGATGTGGAGCGCGCCTGCCGGGCCAGCCTGAAACGCCTCGGGGTGCGGGAGATCGATCTGTACCAGGTACACTGGCCGAACCCGTGGAGCCTCACGCCCATTCCCGAGACCATGAAGGCCCTGGAGCGCCTTGAGCGGCAGGGGCGGATACGCCACATCGGCGTGAGCAACTTCGCCGTGCGGGACCTGAAGGAGGCCCGTGCCTCCTTGTCGCGAGCCGAGATTGTCTCGGACCAGGTCCAGTACAGCCTCCTGCACCGCGAACCCGAGGCGGGCCTCACCTCGTACGCCAAGCGCGAGGGCATCGCGTTGCTCGCCTGGAGCCCGATCGCGAAGGGCATCCTGGCCGGGACCTACACGCCGGACCGACGGCCGGGGGATCCGATCCGGTCCGACGGCGTCCTGTTCAAGCCCGAGAACCTGAGGGCCTCCGCGCCGCTGGTCGCGTTGCTCCGCAGGACTGGCAAGGGCTACGGGAAGACGGCGGCCCAAGTCGCGTTGCGCTGGCTCGCGGACCAGCCCGGGGTGATCCCCATTCCCGGGGCCAAGCGCGCCGCCCAGGCGGAGGAGAACGCCGGGGCTGCGGACTGGCACCTGACCCGGACGGAGCGCTCCGCGCTCGACCGGGCGTCCGCCAGGGCTCTGGGCCGGATGGACACGTTCTGAACGGGCGCTCACTGGGGCGGTTGGGCCGGCGGCTGGGCGGGCGGCACCCTGGGCTTGCGGCGGATGACGAGGACCGCGACGATCGCGATGATGACGATGATGACCACGACCGCCGCGTACAGCGTGTAGTCGGGTCCCGCGGACGTGGGAGCCGCGGCAACGTGAAGGACACCCCTCATCACGGACTGCCCGTGGATCCCGCAGGCGTACGCGAAGTCCCCGACCCGGCTCGCCACGAACGTGAAACGGACGGAGTGGGTCCCGTTGAAGACGTCAGAGACCGTGTTGCCCGACGGGGACGTGCTCGCCGCGAAGTCCACGTAGAACGTGTGGTTCGCGCCGTCCGCGGAGAACAGGTCGACGGTCACGGTCTGTCCCTCGGTCACGTTCAGGGTGGGTCCGGGATACGCGATCGTGTCGTTCGTGGATCCCCAGCCGTTCGACGTACCAGCGCTACCCCACAGGACGAACGTGGGCGCGGACTGGACGACAATCTCGCCCCACATGGCGCCCGGGTGGATTCCGCAGCGGTACGTGTACGTGCCGGGGGCGAGCGTGACCGTCAGGTTGTAGAACTCGGGAACGGTCTTGGAGCTGAAGTTCGGAGCGTGCGGCTCGGTCGGCTGCACCACGGAGTCGTTGTTCACGTCGATGGTCCAGTTGTGGGTGTTCCCGTCCTGGCTGTATAGTTCGAGGGCGAGGAGGTCGCCCGTGGTCACCGTGAGGATAGGCCCGGGTTTCTTAATCGACGAGGGGGTGAATCCCCACCCTGATGTGGCGTTCCCGTATAGCGTGTAGTGCCACGTGGGCGTCGCTGAGGCCATGGGGGCGGCGGGTCCCGCGGGCGCCGCCAGGGAGGCGCTCGCACCGGCAACCACGATGCCCAGAAGGACGGCCACGAGAATTGCGGACTTCATGGAATCCCTTCTCCCGGTTCCGCGGGACGGAACAGCGACATCGGTTTAAAGGTTCGCCGAAGTCGCTCCCGGGTTCGGAGTGCGGGGGATGGGATGTTCCGCCCCGCGCCGGAGGGCGAGAGGCCTTTGAACCCATGAACTCCTTCGAGACGGGATCTTAAGTCCCGCGCCGTTGTTCTAGCTTGGCTACCCCCGCGCCCGACGCATCGGGCGTGCGGTATAATGCCTTTCCCCTCCGGGTCCCGGGGATCGAGCGGCCCGCGAGGCTTTAATACGCGCGGGGGCCGTCGCCGCGGCGTGGGTCGTTTCGACGGCCGCGTGGCCCTGGTTACGGGCGCGAGCGGCGGCATCGGTCGCGCCACGGCCATCGAGCTTGCTCGCGAGGGTGCCGATCTCGCGCTCCAGTTCCACCGCGGGAAGGACGACGCGGAGGCGGTTGCGGAGCAGATTCGCGGCCTAGGCAGGAATGCCACGATCTCCCAGACGGACGTCTCGGATCCCAAGGCTTGCCGGTCCCTTGTGGAGTCCGTGGTCCGGTCGCTCGGGCGCGTCGACGTCCTCGTCTGCATGGCGGGCCACCCGTTCCGGAGCGAGGAGTGGAGCAAGGAGTTCGCCGCTCTCACGCCCGAGGAGATTCGCCGCCCTCTGGACATCGACTTGCTCGGCTCCGTGTACATGGCCCAGGCGGTCCTCCCGGTCATGCGGACGCAGCACGGGGGCAGCATCGTCTTCACGGGGTCCACGCCGGCCCTGACGGGCGACGTGGTGGGCATTCCCTACCTGGTCGCGAAGGCGGGGCTCCTCGCGCTCACGCGGGCGCTCGCCCAGAGGTACGGGCCGCACGGGATCCGCGTGAACGCGGTTGCCCTAGGCAGCATCGATTCGGAGGCGATGGCCGGGATGCCCCGGGAGGAGCGGGAGGCGCTCGCCCAGGAGCCCGCGCTGAAACGGTGGGGTCGTCCCGAGGAGGTGGCGCGCGCGGTCGCCTTCCTGGCGGCGGATGATGCCTCGTACGTCACGGGCCAGACCCTGATCGTGGACGGAGGGTACGCGCACCGCTGAGCGGAGGGGTCACCGAGCCGGAGCGGGACCGCCTTCCAGTGCATAGGTCATCTGCTCCCCGCAGGCGTGGCAGGTAATCACGAGCTTCGGCCCACCGCTCCGGTACTGCTCGTGGACAATCCAGTGGCATCGACCGCAGCGGGAGACCAACCGGACCTCCTCCGTGTGGCCCCGCACCTTGAGGAACAAGCCCTCGTCCGTGCTTCGCCACCCCTTGACCACGAACCCGAGGGACTCCTCGAACGGGACGTCTCGGACCACGGCGTTGTCTCCCGCGGCAGGAAGCGCTCGGGGTCACTTACGCTTTGTCCCTCGCGCCGGGTACGTGAGCCGCTCCCCGTGAACGCGGGCGAAGGGCGTCAGGGAGTGATCCTGGGTCTTGCCGGGAGACAGGATGTGGATTACCCGCACCCCGCGGACCGTGAGGGCGTCGGCGAGGAGGTTCCGGTGGCATCGCCAGGGGACGGCTTCCGCGCACATGATCGCCGTCCGGTGGGTCTTCGCCCGTTCCACGAGCCGACGGACGCCTTCAAGGAAAGCCTCCGAATCCATGTAGTCCGCGTAGCCCCGGAATCCGGGGTTCCGCCAACCCGCGTTCCTCGAGCCCGGCCGCGGCTTGCGGTAGCCGCCGAGGGCGTCCAGGTGTTCGTACCCAAGCCCGGCGTCCGCGAGGTGCTTCGCGAGGACGGGTGCGTTCGTCCAGGGCACCCGCGCCGAGCTTGGGTAGTGGCGCACGTCCACGAGCAGGACGATGTCCGACTCTTGGAGCAGGGCGAGAAACTCCTCCCACCCGCGCGTCGAATGGCCGATCGTCCAGACGGTCGCCACTTCGGGAGCGAGCATGTCGTGCCACCGACGATCGGGGGTTGCGCGGATGAAGTTGCCCGGGGCTCAACGGTAGGCCTGGCATCGCGTGCAGTACCACCGCCCGTACTGGGGCACCCACGTGAGTTGGGAGCCGCAGACGGGGCACATGGGCTGGCTGTACGGCGCCTGGGGGACGGGCATGCCTCCCGCGGGCGGCTGGGGCGGGTACGCGTAGGGCGGCTGGGCCGGGTAGCCGTACGGCGAATACGCCTGGGCGCGAGTCCGCTCGCTCGCGACGAGGACGATGCCGATGATCAACAGGACGAGGCCGAGCGCGCAGATGGGCCAGAAGAACAAC
>DASQGG010000123.1 GCA_035632695.1 Thermoplasmata archaeon | reverse complement strand
GTACGTGAAGCGTCTCATCTCCATGCTCAAGCAGGAGCACGTGCCGCTGTTCGACCTGATGAACAGCATCACGAAGGGCTTCAACGCCCTGTGGAACCACTCACCCCACGGGGCCGACTACTTCTACCAGATGGAGGTCCTCGACGAACGCGTCGCGCTCGGCCAGGCCCTCACGATGTTCCAGAAAGACCCCAACTTCAGCATCTCCAAGATGCACCGAGTCGCGAGCGCGTTCTACGAGCCCCAGGGAGACATGACCTGGTGGGAGAAGCTCGGGGCGCATGTGTCCGCGACCGTGCGATACAACTTCATCGACATGGCCTTCGCGGATCGCGTCTACGACCTCAAGGAGCTCGAGGACTTCCTCGCGGGCTGGTACTACTACGACACCGCGATCATCCTCATGGACCACGTGACGAGCATCCACCAGGACCTGCGGACCGGGATTGGAAACCTCTCCTTGATCGCGATGCGGACCAAGGAGTTGGAGAGCGTCTCCAGCCTCCGGACGTACAACCCGGCGCTGACCGTGGAGGACTACGACGGCCACCTCCGGCGGATCGCCACCCTCACCTCGAAGGCGCTCGAGCTCGTGGAGAAGGATTCCCACGACGAGAACCAGTTCTACCCCTTCCTGACGATCATGATGCCCGTGGTGATGATGGCGGACTGGATCGGGAAGCGGGACGACATGATCCACACGTTCCTCGACGCGATCGCGCCCGCGATCCGGCATGTCTCCGCCGTGAACGCCGAGGTTCCCGTGGTGGCCTCCGCGCGACAGCCCGCGTAGGTCCGCTTAGGTCCGAGTCTCGGAACCGTGTGTCCGTCTTGCGACTTCCGACCCAGCTTGCGGCACGAGGGCCACCGACCGGCACGGACACTACAATCGCAGGTAGGCGGTGTCACCGCACTCAAGGCCGCGACCCTGATGTCGCTGCGGAAGAACATGGGGGTAGCCAGCCCCAGATAGTGGAATGGTACGCAGAGCGCCCGACGTTTGCGAGCGGGGATCGGCAGGAAACGAACGCGAGCCTGACGTCTCCGTTCTGGGAGACGGCGGATGCTCTGCGATGTCCTTCCGAGGGAGCAACTCTCCGTCCCTCGGACATACCCAGGCGAGCGGCGAGCGGGAGAGGACGGAGTTCGGGCTACCTCAACCGGATTCCGTCTATGGCCCTCCGATGCAATAAACCGTTATATATGCCCCAATCCTAGGCGCATGTGCGCGCGTGCGGAGCGTGGGGCCGATGACGAATGCGTGGGATTTCGGCGTCCTCAAGGAACTGGCCTTGGTGGAACAGAAGATCCGCGAGAGCGTGGTCTCCGAGGAGCCGCTCCTCACGGACATCGCCACGTACGTGATCGCCGCGGGCGGCAAGCGCGTCCGGCCCACCGTGACCCTCCTCTCGTTCAAGTCTCTCGGCGGCCGAGACATCCGGCAGGCGGTCGACCTGGCCGCGGCCCTCGAGCTCATCCATTCGGCCACCCTCATCCATGACGACATCAACGACGGCGGCGAGATGCGCCGCGGCCGCCCCGCGGCCTACAAGAAGTACGGGCTGCAGAACGCCCTGGTCACGGGCGACTTCCTGTTCGTCAAAGCCTTCGGGATCGGAGGCAAGTTCGACCCGGACATCGTGGAACTCACCGCCAATGCGTGCGCGGCGCTCGCGGAAGGCGAGATTCGCCAGAAGCGCCATGCGTTCGACACAGCGGTCACAAAGGACGAGTACGTGGACATCATCCGCCGCAAGACCGCGTTGCCCATCATGGCCGGCGCGAAAATCGCCGGCCTCCTGGCGGGCGCGCGGCTCGAGGACGTCGAGGCCGTGGGCGACTACGGTCTGTACCTCGGGATCGCGTTCCAAATCGTGGACGACATCCTGGACATCATCGGAGACGGGGCGCGGCTCGGGAAGCCGGCGGGGACGGACATCAAGGAGGGCAACGTCACGCTCCCCGCGATTCACGCGCTGAACGACGGTCTCCAGGTGGACAAGGTCGAGCTGGCCCGCATCCTCCGGAAGACGCGGAAGGAGAACGGCGAGCTCGAGAGCGCGCTCGGGATGCTCCGGACCTCCGGGGCGGTCGAGCGGGCCTGGGCGGACGCGCGCCACTACGGCGAGCTGGCGAAGCAGGCGATCTCGGGCCTGCCGCCGAGCGAGGCGAAGGTGAACATGCTCCGCCTCGTGGACTTCGTCCTTACGCGGGACGCCTGAGGTGGCCCTCGTGGCCTACGACGCGATCGTGGTGGGCTCGGGCCCGGCCGGGGGGACGGCCGCGCGGTACGCAGCGCGGCGCGGTCTCAAGGTTCTTCTCTTGGACAAGCGCAAGGAGATCGGCGTCCCCGTCCAGTGTGGCGAATACGTGGCCTCGGACGAGGAGGTCCGCCGCATCTTCCCCCCGGTCTCGGGCCTGGAGGACCTCATGGAGGTTCCGCACCGCGTCAAGCAGGTCGACACCCCGGTCATCCGGATCTGGTCTCCCCGCGGGCGCGCCTACGACCTCCCGTTCCGGGGGTACACGGTCCGGCGCGACAAGATGGATCAGGGCATCGCCGACCAAGCGGTCGCCGAGGGTGCGGGGCTCCTCAAGGAGACCGTGGTCACCCGAGTCCAGGGAACCCAGGTGCACACGAATCGAGGTGTGTTCGAGGCCCAGGTGGTCATAGGGTGCGACGGCCCGCGGTCCGCGGTCGCGCAGAGTGCGGGTCTCCCGTGGCCCGTGTCCGCCCCCGCGATGAGCACGACCGCGGAGGGCGAGTTCAGCGACGCGACGGAGATGTTCTTCGGTAACCTGGCCCCGGGCGGGTACGCCTGGATCATCCCGAAGGCGCACTGCGCGAACGTGGGCCTGGGGACCTGGGAGCGCTTCCACGGGAACCTGCGCGCCCTGTACGACCGATTCCTTGCCGGGCGGGGAATCCGGGGAGGCAAGGCCACCGGAGGGTTCGTGCCCGTCCTGGGGCCGATCGACCGCACCGTCGCGGGCAACGTCCTCCTGGCGGGAGATTCCGCGGGGATGGTCATGGCGACGAACGGCGGCGGGATCAACGTGTCCATGATCGCTGGGCGGATTGCCGGCGAGACCGCCGCGGACCATGTCCTCGACGGCGTCCCCCTCGGGGCCTATGAGGGGCGATGGCGCGCGGTGCTCGAGGGACCCCTCCGCGAAGGCGTGCGGATCAAGCGTCTCGCGGACCGCTTCTTCGGGAGCGACGCCCTGCTGGAAGCCTCCATGATCCTCCTGGGCCGGAAGCGGATGGGACGGGCGATCCGGTGCCAGCGCCTCCTGCGCGGCGGCTTGGCTAAAGCCTTATAGGTTCCCCCGGGTACGGAGCCGAAGTCATGGAGTTTGAGTTCCTCGGCGGGGCCTCCGAGGTCGGCCGCCTGGGCATGGTCCTCCGGAGTGGCCCGACCTCCACCCTGTTCGACTACGGGCTGCTGCCCAGGGATCCTCCTCAGTATCCCATCCCCGCCCCGCCCGTGGACGGCATGTTCGTGAGCCACGCCCACCTGGACCACACGGGGATGATTCCGTGGATCACCCGCCGCCAGGATGTGGACGTCGTCCTGACGCCGCCGACCGCGGACGTGGCCGATCTGCTCCTCCAAGACAGCCTCAAGATCGCGGACGCGGAGGGCTTCGACGCGCCGTTCAACGACCACGACCTCCGCACGGCACGCCGGCGCTTCCGCACCGTGGACTTCGGCGACAATGTGGACATGGGGGACCTCGAGGTCACGGCGCATCCCGCGGGCCACATCCCCGGGGCGACCATGTACGAGGTGAACGGCAACCAGACCATGCTCTTCACGGGAGACCTGCACACCCTGTCCACGGACCTGGTGTGGGGCGCCCGGCCCGTGAAGTGCGACACGCTGTTCATCGAATCCACGTACGCGGGGCGGCAGCACCCGGAGCGGCTGAAGTCCGAATACGCGTTCCTGAAGAAGGTGGAACAGGTCGTGAACCGCGGCGGGATCGCCCTGGTCCCTTCTTTCGCGGTCGGCCGCACGCAGGACATCCTCCTGACCCTGGCCAAGGCACGTCACGAGGTCTGGTTGGACGGCATGGGGAAGAAGGTGAACTCGATCTACGTCGAGCATCCGGAGTACATCCGCTCCGCGAAGAGGCTCCGGCAGGCCATGCACCGCGTGAAGGTCGTCGACAGCCCGAGAGCCCGGGAGCTCGCACTGCGCGGCGAGGTGATCGTCTGCACGAGCGGGATGCTGGACGGCGGCCCCGTCCTGCACTACCTCGACGCGATCCGGGAGGACCCCAAGTGCGCGATCCTCCTCACGGGCTACCAGGTCGAGGGGACGAACGGCCGGAAGCTCGTCGACACGGGCACGATCGACCTCTACGGCGTGAGCGTCGACATCAAGATCGAGTGGCAGAAGTTCGACTTCTCCGCGCACGCGGGCCACGACGAGCTCCTCCGCTTCATCGAGTCCTGCGATCCGCGGCGCGTTGTCCTGATGCACGGCGAACAGCGGGAGCTCCTCGCGGAGGCGCTCGAAGGCCGCGAGGTCCTTCTGCCGAAGGAAGGCCACTGGTATCCCCTCTGAGCGCGTGTTCTCCGCCTAACCGGCCCGCCGAGGATGCATTCATCACCCCGGCCCTCTGCGGCGCCCAGTTCGGCGGACTGGCCGCTTGCGCCCCGCTCAACGAGGTCGGCCCGATTTCGGTTGACGCCCTACTAACCGAACTTCCTGCGCATACCGATGGATACGAACGATAGCCTTAAACCGGGGAAGCGGGCTCCGCGGCCCCTAGCAGAAGGGAGACGGCAGATGGCGGCCCTGGCCTGGTACGACGAGACCCCGAAGACGTCGCAGGTCGCGAGGGTATGAACGCCGGGGCCACGCTTCCCGTCTCGAGTCGGTTCTACTATCGGTACCGGCGCACACTCAAGATGCTCCGGATCTTCGGCGCGATCGTGGGGCCGGGGATCATCGTCATGGTCGCCGACAACGACGCCGGCGGCATCACAACGTACACCGTGACGGGCGCCAAGTTCCTGTACAGTTTCATCTGGGTCGAGATCCTCCTGGGTCCCGTCGCGTACGTCTGTCAGGAGATGACCGTCCGTCTCGGCGCGATCACGAAGCGAGGCCATGCCGAGGCCATCTTCGATGCGTTCGGACCGTTCTGGGGCTGGTTCTCCCTCCTCGACCTGACCCTGACCGACCTCCTGACGATCGTCACGGAGTTCATCGGGATGACGGCGGCCATGATGATCTTCGGCGTCCAACCCGAACTCACGGAGCTCGCGGTGATCCTCCTGATCATGGCCATGGTCATTCAGGGACGCTACTGGACGTGGGAGAAGATCGTCCTCGTGTTCTGCATCGTGAATCTCATCTACGTACCTGTCGCGTTCCTCGTGGGTCCCAACTGGTCGCGGGTCGCGACAGGAGTCATTCCGTCGTTCCCCTACGGAATCGGCAACATCGTACTCCTCTTTCTCATGGCGAACATTGGGACCACGATTGCACCATGGATGATCTTCTTCCAGCAGAGCGCGGTCGTGGACAAGGAGCTCAAGGAGAAGGACATCAAGTGGGCGCGGCTTGACACCGCGATCGGTTCAGCCTTCACAATCCTGTGCGCGGTCTTCATGATCATCATCGTGGCCACGGTAATTCCCGGTTCCCCCGTCCCGGACGCCGCCACCGCGGCGATCACAATCAAGGCCATCGATCCGTACGTCGGGACGATCATGGCGATTGGCCTGTTCGATGCCGGGCTGCTCGGAGCCATCTGCATCTCCTTGGCGAGCTCCTGGGCGTTCGGGGAGGTCTTTGGCTGGTCGCACTCCCTGAATAACAAGGTGACCCAGGCCCCGTGGTTCTTCCTCTTCCGTCTGGCCATCCTGGGTGTTGCCGCGGGCATCGTCCTCATCCCGGGAGCGCCCCTGATCACGATCACGCTCTTCGTGCAAGTCATTGCGGTGACCCTCTTGCCTGCGGCGCTCACCTTCCTCCTGCTCCTCCTGAACCAGGAGGATGTGGTCGGGAAATACAAGAATACCACGCTCCAGAACGTGATCGCGTCGGCGATCATCATCGCGATCATCATCCTGTCTACCCTGTACGCAGTCAGCTCGATCTTCCCGGAGTGGTTCGCATGACCGCAGCGGAATCGGAAGGCCAAGTCGGAAGGCGGGGTCTCCTAGGACGTGCCGTGGACAAGGTGCGCGAGATCAACCACAAGTACGCGAAACCCAGGATCAAGATGTCCCGTGGGGTCAAGTTCGCCTTGCTCATGCTGAGGCTCTACCTGATCTTCCTCGTAGGCCTCCTTCTCTTCCGCCTCATCACGGGGAGAGGGTGATCGGTTGGCCATCGCACCAGCAGAGCCCGAGGGCGTCACACGGTTCTTCTTCCTGAACGACATCGTGGGCACCAAGGTATACCTCCAGGACGCGAAGGTGGGGAAGCTCGCGGATCTCATCGCCACGCCCACCCCGGCCCTTCCCACGGTGACGCAGATCATGATCGGCCGGCCTTTCGGCAACCCCCCACTCTTCGTTCCCTGGGAAGACGTGTCTCTTTTTTCCGAGGGGCGGATCGTGGTCCGGGGTTCGGACCTTACGAAGTATCTCACGACGCCGCCGGAGTCCGCCATCTTCCTGAAGGACTACGTGAAGGACAAGAAGGTCCTAGACATCGCCAACCGCGAAGTGGAGATTGTGTACGACATCCGCTTCACGTCGAAGGGCGGCAAGCTCTACGTGAGCGACGTCGACCTGAACCGCCATCGGCTCGCGCGACGACTCGGACTCGATTTCCTGGCGCGGAACAAACCGGAGGACATCACGAACCCGAAGTTGGTGTCGTGGGCGTACGTGCAGCCCTTGGAAAACGTGAGCAGCTTCTCCGGGGACATCCACCTCCGGGTCCTGCGGGAGAAACTCGCGGACCTTCCCCCGACGGACCTCGCGGACGTGCTCGAGGTCATGGACCGCGAGGACCGGGTTCAGGTGTTCCACTCGCTGGACAACCAGACCGCCGCGCAGGTTCTCGGCGAGACGGAACCCCGGGTCCAGCGGGAGATCCTCGCGTCCACCAGCGCGGAGCGCGTCGAGCAGATCTTCACCCATCTCTCGCCGGCGGAAATCGCGGAGATCGTCTCCATCCTGCCTCGGGATGGGTCCCGAGAGATTCTGGCCGCGCTCAAGGGAGACATTGCCGCCAGGGTCCACCAGATCCTCTCCGAGTACGACGTGCCCGCGGCCGCGTTGGCCGTCCATCGTCTCCTCCTGCTTCCCGGGGACCTGACGGTCGACGAGGCCTTCAAGCGCTTCCGGCTCCAGGCGCCGTTTTGTGACGTGACCATGTACGTGTACGTGGTCGGGACGGAGCTCGACCTGCAAGGTGTCGTCGACATCAACGAGCTTCTGCAAGCGCACCCCGAAAGCCGACTCGATCAGATCATGACGAGGACGGTGGTCACCGTGTCGCCGTCCTCCATGCGCGACGAGGTGGAATCCCTGTTCCGCAAGTATCGCTTCCGCGCCATCCCCATCGTCGACAGCGCCCGCCACGTGGTGGGAGCTGTGCGGGAGCGGGACGCGTTCCTGAGGTACCTGCCGGCATGACGCGAACCGGGGGCGAGAGCTCTGCACCGCGCTCGGGCGTTCGCCGCCCGCGGGAGTTTGGTCTGTGGATTGGATTTCGGGAAGGCAGTCACCAACCTAAATCCCCGAATCGGATGCGGAGTGTTGGGTCGGTAATTACAGAATCCTGAAGGGGCCAGCTACCGTGCATGGGAACCCAGGAAGCGCGTTCGGCTGCGGCTCGATTCGTAGGTGAGACGGAGGACGACCGGAAACCCATGGCCAAGGAAATCGTCGAGCGGCTGCAATCCGACGAGCGCGAGGGGCTGACCGACCAAGAGGCGCGGGAGCGGCTCAAGAAGCACGGGAAGAACATCCTGGTTCCCAAGAAGAAGATCCGAATCTGGGGGTTCCTCGCATTCTTGAAGGAGCCCATGCTGTGGCTGCTGGTCATCGCCGGGGTGGTCTACTACCTCCTCGGTGACATCCCGGAATCGATCATCACGATCGTGGCCGTCGTCCCGATCGCCGTCGTGGACGTGGTCATCGAGTTGCAGACGGACAAGGCGCTGGAGAAACTCAAGATCCTCGGGGAGCCCGAGGTCAGTGTCGTCCGCGGTGGCGTCACGAAGCGCATCAAGTCGGAGGACCTCGTGCCCGGGGACATCCTGCTCGTCCAGGAGGGTGATGTCGTGATGGCGGACAGCGCCTTGCTCGCCGGTTCCGCCATCCAGACGGACGAGTCCTCCCTCACGGGCGAATCCCAGCCCGTGGACAAGAAGCCCGGCGATGGGTTCAACGAGGACCTCTTCGAGAACCCGGGAGCGCTCCTCGCCGGGACCACCGTGGTCTCGGGTCGCGGCCGTTGCATCGTCGCCCGCACAGGGTCCGCGACGCAGTACGGCAAGATTGGAAAGATGCTTTCCGGGACCTATGCGGGGAAGACGCCGCTCCAGACCGAGATCTGGGGAATCATCAGGATTTTCGCGATGGTGTCCGTAATCCTGTCCGTCCTGCTCGTGATCATCGGACTCTTCGCCTACGGCCCTATCACCGACGTGATCTGGAAGAGCGCGGTGATCAGCGGGGTCACGCTTGCGATCGCGGCGATCCCCGAGGAGTTCCCCGTCGTCTTCACCTTGTTCCTTTCCCTGGGCATGCTCCGCCTCGCGAACGCGAACGCCCTCGTGAAAAACCTGTCCGCCGTGGAGGCGCTGGGCAGTGTCGACGTGATCTGCACGGACAAAACGGGCACCATCACGACCGGCAAGATGAGCGTGTCGGAGGCCAAGCCCGCCCAGGGCGTCGCCGAGGAAGACCTCGAGCTGACCGCCCTCCTCGCCTGCCAGCGCGACCCGTTCGACCCCATGGAGAAGGCGATCTATGCCCACGCGAAGGATCGGCCCGCCTTGGCGAGGACCAAGGCAATGGAATTCGTCCACGCGTATCCGTTCGACGCGCGCGAGAAGTACGTCTCCCACGTGTGGCAAGGCAGCGGATTCTATCTGGCGGCCAAAGGCTCCGGCGAGGGCATCCTCGCGCGATGCCACCTGGACCCTCCCGAGCGGACGCGGGTCCTCAAGGAGAACGAGGCAATGGCGGCGGCGGGCACACGGGTGCTCGCCGTGGCGGGGAAGAAGCTGCCGCGGATGAAGGGACGCTCCGAGGACGAAGCGGACCTCGAGTACCTCGGCCTGCTCGGGTTCTCCGACCCGATCCGAGAAGGCGTGACGAAGGCGGTCACGGAGTGCCGCAAGGCAGGCATCCGGGTCGTCATGCTGACGGGCGACCATCGGGCTACGGCCGCCGCGATCGCCCACAAAGCGGGCATCTCCACAGATGGGATCGTGAGCGGCAAGGACCTCAACGTCCCCGAGGATGAGTTCCTCAAGCTGCTTGAGTCGGGCAACGTCTTCGCCCGTGTCTTGCCGGAGCAGAAGCTCAAAATCGTGGAAGGGTACCAGAAGCTCGGGTACCGGGTGGCGGTCACCGGTGACGGGATCAACGATGCCCCTGCCCTGAAGCGGGCCAACATCGGCGTCGCGATGGGCGAACGTGGAACGGAGGTGGCCAAGGAGACCGCCTCGCTCGTCCTCCTCGACGACAACTTCAAGACGATCGTGGGCGCCGTTCGAAATGGGCGGCGGATCTACGACAACCTGAAGAAGGCGTTCAGCTACCTG
>DASQGG010000122.1 GCA_035632695.1 Thermoplasmata archaeon | reverse complement strand
CCTCGAGGGCAAGACCGTCTTGGACATCGCGACCAAGGACCCGATCACGGTCCATCCCGACGATTCGATTTACATGGCCCTGCAGAAGATGGTTTGGCGGCATGTAGGCCACCTGCCCGTGGTCGACGACCGGGGTCGGCTCGTCGGCTACCTCTCGCGGGGCGACATCCACAATGCCTGGAAGAAGAAGCTCTCCGAGGAGGGCGTCCGCGAGGAAGGGCTCCACATCCGCCGTCCCGCCCCGCCTCCTCCCCCGCGCGGGCCCCCGACCGCGGCCGGGCCTTTCACCCCCGATAATGGCGTCGGGGGGATTATAGCCAAGGACCCGGCTCGTCGGGAGCCGTGAACCAGGACAGCTGGAGGAAGGCGCGAGCTCTCCTCTGGGTCCTCGTGACCCTCCTGTTCGTCGTCGGCCTCCTGTTCGTCACGGGCACGATCACGATCCCGGGTCTGCCGCCGCCCCAGATCGACCTGAGCGCGTACCGGGATTGGGTGTTCGTCATCCTGATCCTGCTCGCCACGAAGGCTCTCCTTGAGCTCCTGCGCCCCCTGTTCCGCTCCGCGTTGCGGAGCCACGTCCGGTATGAGGCAGACATCTTCAGCCACTTCAAGTCCGTCTCCTACGCGGTCTGGGCCACGGCCTTGGTCCTCGTCCTGTACATCCTGATCGGCTCCGGTCTCGGCCAGTCCGCGTCGAGCCTGATCAGCGTCGGGATCGTGGGAGGCGCCCTGGTCTACGTGATGGGCGAGCCCCTGCTCGCCCTCGTGGGGTGGATCGTCCTCGTCACGATGCGCATCTACAAGCTCGGCGATCGGATCGAGATCAACACGACCCGCGGCTACGTGGTGGGCATCACGCCGTTGAACACGACGGTCCGGGAATTCGGCGGCACGGTGACCGGGGACATCCATACGGGCCGCTACGTGACCATCCCGAACAGCCAGATCCTCCGGGGGAACGTGTTCAACGCGACGAAGGACACGCCCTTCGTCTGGGACCAGATCACGATCACCGTGCCGTACACGGCGGACGCGAAAGCCGGGGAGGCCCTCCTGCTCGACGCCGCCGAAGACATCGTGGGTCCCATGATGCGCGAGAACACGGGCCGGATCCGCGACAAGTACGAGTTCGAGGACCTGCGCGAGTACGTGGTCGAGGAGCCCGTGGTCCTCTGGAACGTCCGCGAAGCGGGCGTGGACCTGACCCTGGTCTACTTCTGCCCGGTGTTCGAACGCGGCCAGTATCGGACGCGGCTCGTGAAGAACATCCTAGAGCGGTCGGGGCAGCGGCCGGACATCCGGTTGAGCGCGCCCGCCCCCGCGGCGTCACCGCCCCTGCCGACGCCCCGCTGAGCACCGCATCCTTTATACCGACCCTGCGGTCTCCGCGACCCGATGCCCTCCTTCTCCGGTTCCTTCACCTCCCTCGGCCCGTCCGACCGGGGCAAGGCCGTGGTCCTCGCGGGCTGGGTAGAGGACGTCCGAAACCTGGGCGGGATCGCCTTCCTGATCGTCCGCCAGCGGGAGGGGACGTTCCAGACTACCGTGAAGAAGAAGGGGCAGGAGGCCCTCTTCGAGACCGCCTCGAAGCTGGTCCGGGAGAGCGTCGTCGCGGTTCACGGCACGCTCCAGCCCAACCCCCAGGTCCGGAACGGCTGGGAACTCCTCGCGACCTCGGTCGACGTCCTGAGCGCCGCGGCGGCGCCGCTGCCCCTCCCCGTCGCGGACAAGGTGGGCGCGGAGATGGACACGCGGTTCGACAACCGCACGCTCGACCTGCGCAAGCCCGAGCGCCGCGCGATCTTCCGCGTCCGCTCCGTGACGGTGGCCGCCCTCCGGGAGTCCTTGGTCCGCCAAGGCTTCGTGGAGGTCGACACGCCCAAGCTCTCCGGCGCGGGCGCGGAGGGCGGCGCCACCTTGTTCGAGACGGACTACTTCGGGCGCAAGGCATACCTGAGCCAGAGCCCGCAGCTCTACAAGCAGATGCTCATGTCCACAGGGCTCGACCGCGTGTTCGAGGTCGCCCCCGCCTTCCGCGCGGAGCCCTCGGATACGGTACGGCATGTTACGGAGTTCACCTCCTTCGACGCGGAGGCCGCCTGGATCGAAGACCAAGAGGACGTCCTGCGATTCCTGGAGACCGCCGTGGCCCACGCGATCGAGCAGGTCCGGGCCGAGACGAAGCCCGAGCTGGACCTCCTACACGCGGATCCCCAGGTGCCCAAGCTCCCGCTGCGGCGGCTCCCCTACGCCGAGGCGCTGGAGATCCTCCGGGGCCATGGGAAACGGGCGCGGGATGGGGACGATATCGATACGGAGGGCGAAAAGGTCCTGGGGGCCGCGCTCGGCCACGAGGGCCACGAGCTCTTCTTCCTCACGGAGTACCCGAGCGGCATCAAGCCCTTCTACATCATGTCGAAGGCCGACGAGCCCGACGTCTCCTGGTCCTTCGACCTGGAGTACAAAGGGGACGAGATGGCCTCCGGCGGCCAGAGGGAGCACCGGTACGACGTGCTCGTCCAACGGATGCAGGAGAAGGGCCTCGCGCCGGAGAGTTTCGAGTTCTACCTGAAGGCCTTCCGGTACGGCATGCCGCCACACGGCGGTTGGGGCTTTGGCGTGGATCGCTTCACGCAGAAGCTGCTCGACCTCCCCAACATCCGCGAGGCGATCCTCTTCCCCCACGATCGGGTCCGCCTCGTTCCGTGACAGGACGAAGCAAGGTTTAGTAGCCTGCCGTGCCTTGCACCCTCCGACGTGGTGGGGAGACGACATGAAGGAGTTTCGCGTCTTTGTGGCGGACCATCCCGGAGAGCTGGCACGCGTGACAGAAGCCCTGTCCGCGGCCGCGGTGAACATCCGCGCGATCGCGAGCGAGTCCAAGCACGACGCCTCGTTCCTGCGGGTGGTGACCCAGGACGTGGCCACAACGGAGAAGGCCCTGGCGAACGCCGGGCTCAAGTACGAAATCAACGAAATCCTGAACCTGGAACTCCTGGACCGGCCCGGGGAGCTCGCCAAGGTCTCTCGCCGCCTCGCGAGGGCCGGGATCGACGTGCACTCGATCTACATCCTGGGCTCCAAGAACGGCCGCACGGAGATTGCGCTGGTCGTGGACGACATGGAGAAGGCGAAAGCTGCGCTGAAGTGAAGCGCATCCCTGGTTTCCGTGTATTCGCATGAAACGGGTGCGCCGCCGGGGGCCCACGGCCGTATCGACCGCTCACTTTCACCCATCCCGGACAAATCGTAGTGTACCTCGGACTCTTCACATCGAGGCGTCTCGTGCGAGCGGCAAGGTTAAAGACCGGCAGACCGCTGTCGGACATCCGTCGGCGAGCAAGGAATGGGATGGGACAATGGCGGTACCCCAGAAGAGTTCTCATGATCTCGCGACGACTCCGGAACGGGCGAAGCCTTCGCCTGCGACGCCAGCCCTGGAAACGCGAGTGATCCGAACAGAGAACGCGATCCGCTTTCAAGTCCACGGCCTCCCAATTCCGCAGGGCTCCACTCGGGCGTGGGTCATCCACGGCAAGCCCATCATCACGAGCTCCGCGAAGGGGCTCTCCACGTGGCGGCGTCTCGTCGCGGACGTGGCTCAGGACTACGCCCCCGAGGAACCCTGGGAAGGCCCGGTGGGCATCGAGCTCCACTTCGGCCTTCCTAGGCCGAAATCCGCACCGAAGCGGAAGCGTGTGTGGCCGGACAAGCGTCCGGACCTCGACAAACTTACCCGGGCAGTCCTCGACGCGCTGACCTACGTGGTCTTCGCGGACGACAGCCAGGTCATCGAAATCCAGGCCTCCAAGGACTACGGAGCTCCGGGAGTCGTCGTCGAGATACGCCGGATCATCGACGCACCGAACGCCCCCGATTGAGCGCGGGCAGAGTCCGATCGTTCCTTGGGCGGGAATGCGCAGGTCAGGAGGCCTGGGACGCACGCCGAACGTGGGACAGCGTAAGCACAAGCCCGGCAAAGGTCATTCCCGTGGCCAAGCCCAGTCCGAAGGTATAGATCGCATCGGGTGGTGGAACCGAAATCACGGCCAGCAGGTCCCATAGAATGGCAACCGCAAAGAGAGCGGACCAGAACAGCCGGTTCCAAATTCGCCCCAGGAACCGGAAGGCTTCGTCGGAAGGCGAGGCAACGTCGTTTGCCATCCGGATACCCCTATGCGCGACCGCGGCAAGGTCCTGTCGACGTCGCGACAACTCGACGGGAGCGTGCCCGGGTTCTCCCGTTCGCAACCCGAATGCGAGTTGCGGTCTGATAGCGTTTCAGCACTCATAGAGGTCGTCATGCCGGAAGGTCGGCTGACCCTCTTCTCATCACGAACGCGGACGCTCGAACGCGTCCCGCCTAGAAAGAGGTTCCCGAGACGTCCTCGGAATTCCTCTCAGCACGCTGAATCGCAGCGGAAGCTATTTGACATGATAATCAAGTCCCGCGCGCGATGGAAGTCCCGCCGGGACGAGTGGAACGCATCACGGACGGAGGAACAGAGGCCATCCGCTCGATCCTTGCGGACCTGCGCGCGTCCAAGTTCAACGGCATCCTCAAGACCTCGGTCTTCCGGGGCGACGTCCCGTCCCAGGGCCTTCTCGTCTTCCGGAACGGGGACGGCGTCCTTGCCCAGCACCGCTCGCGGGAGGACATCGAGGGCAGCCCGGCGGTCCCCGAGATCCTGCGGGACGCGTCGAGCGAGCGCGCCCAGCTCGAGGTCCGGACGTACGACTACGGCCACTCCTCGATCAGCGTCGAGCACCTCCAGAAGAGCTACCCGGATGCCTCGATCAAGGGCCTGGGCGACCCGGACCCGCTCCTCGCCCAGCTCACGGCCCAGGAGACGCAGGAACGCGAGGCGTACCTGCGGGACCTGACTGCGCGGCGGGACCAGGAGAAGAAGCTGATCGACAAGGAGGAGGAGCTCTACCGCCGCAAGTGGGAGCTCGAGCAGGAGTACCAGCGCTCAGCCGTCCGGCAGCGGGAGCTCGAGCAACTCCGCGCGGAGCTTGCCGCGGTCAAGGAAGCGAGCGGCATGATCATGAGCCGCCTCGAGGAGCGACGGACCCAGGCGGATATCGAGATCGAATCCCAGAGAAAGCTCCTGGCCATGGAGGGCGAGAGAGCGCGGGCTGAGGCCGACGGCCATAGGAAGACGCTCTCCGAGCGCGAGTCCAAGCTCGACGAGCGGGAGCGCGAACTCACGGCGCGGGAGAGCCTCCTCGGCGAGCGCCTCACCTCCCTCGAGGGCCGCGCAACCTCGTTCGAGGGGGAGCGCAAGCAGCTCAACGACATGTACACGGACCTCCAGAAGGAACTGGACAAGATCGGGGCCGCCCGCAAGGCGTTCGACGAGCGCGTTGCGGAGGCCGAGAAGCGCGAACGGGATCTGAACCTCCGGGACCAGGCCACGCGCGAGTGGGAGGCGCAGATGAAGGAGCACGACGCCTCGCTTGCGGACCGGGAGGTCGGCGTCTCAGCGCGCGAGAAAGAGCTCACGGAGAAGCTCAGGGACCTCGGCATACGCGAGGTGCACGTGGCGGACCGGGCGGCGGAGCTCGAACGGACGGCGGCGGAGGTCGAGACGCGCGACGAGACCCTCGAGGACCGCCGGGAAGAACTTGGGCGGGCGACGAAGAAGCTCGAGAAGCTCGCGAAGGACCTCGCCGCGAAGGACAAGAAGATCGCGGGAGAGGAACGTGAGGCGCGGGAGCGCCAGGTCGAACTCCGGCGCGCCCAGCGCGAGGTGGCCGGCCAGTCCAAGGAACTCGAGCGGCGGGAGCGTGGCGTGGCCACGCTAGAAGAGGAGCTCGAGATCCAGCGGTCCCGCCTCAAGGATCAATCCCTCAAGTTGATTCGTGCGGAGAAGGCCGCGCAGATGCGGCTCGCGGATCTGGAGACGATGGACCGGGAGCAAGCGCGCCGCGAAACGGCTGTGGCGCGGCGAGAGGCCGCGGCGGGCAAACGCGAGCAGGCCCTGGAAGCGGACGGTGCCCGCCTCCTGGAACGCGCGGACCGCCTCGAGGTCGCCGAGGAGGACCTCCGCAACCGAAGCGGGGCGGCGTCCGAGCAGATTCGCGCCCAGAAGGCCGAGTTCGAACGCCGCGAGCGTGATGCGGCCGCCAAGGAGAAGGAGCTGGCCTCGGCGGCGGAGAGCCTCGAGACATTGAAGGCGACCCTCGACGAGCAGGAATCCGCGTTCCTCGAGGATCTGCGAGACATTGAGTCGCGCAAGACGGGCATTGAGGAAGGGGAGGCGGAGCTCGCGAAGGCGCAGGAGAAGCTCGCGAAGCGAGCCGCCGCCCTCGAGAGCTCGCAAGCCAAGGCGAAAGGCCAATTGGAGCGGAGGACCGCCGCCTTGGACGGAAGGGAGGGGGAGCTCGAAGGACGCGAGGCGGACCTCCAGAACCGCGAGAAGGCCGTGGCAGTGCGTTCGGAGGAGATCGACGCGCGGGAAACCGCGATCGCGGCCCGTGAGGACCGGATCGCAGCGGACGCAAAGCGTCGGCAGGACTCCCTGGATACCCGCCGCAAGTCGATCGAGGACCGCGCGGGCAAGCTCGCGGCCCTCAAGGATCGGCTCTCCTCAGAACGCACGGCGATCCAGGAGATGCGCGGGGAGATCCACTCCCACGAGGCGAAGTTCAAGGAGCGCGAGGCGCGGCTGGAGAAGGCGGAAGCCGCCCTGGAGCGGAAGAAGCAGGAGCTTGCGCGCATCAAGGCCGGGCTCCGACGCCTGCGGTGAGCCGCCGGAGGCGGGAATATTCCAATCGTCGCCTGAGAGGAGACATGCCGGGAATCTACACCCTGACCACGGACTTCGGCCCAGGCGAATACGTCGGCGCGATGAAGGGCGTCCTGCTCTCCCTGGATCCCGAGGCCACGATCGTGGACCTCGACAACAGCGTCCGGCCGCAGGACATCCGACACGGGGCCTACGTGCTCCTCACGGCGACGCCGCACTTCCCCTTCGCGGTCCACATCGGCGTCGTGGACCCCGGGGTTGGAACCCAGCGACGGTCCGTCGTCCTCGTGTGCGAGGGCGCATTCCTCGTCGGACCCGACAACGGGCTCCTGGTCCCCGCCGCGAGGCACCTCGGCCTCAAGGAGGCGCGCGCGATCACGAACCGGAAGCTCCTGGCCAAGGAAGTCTCGTCCACGTTCCACGGGCGCGACGTCTTCGCGCCGGTCGCGGCCCACCTTATGACGGGCACGAAGGTCAAGGACGTCGGGCCCGTGATCAAGGACTTCGTCGAGTTGGATTTCGGAGAGCCTAAGGCCACGACGAAAGGTCTCGAGGGACTCGTGATCACCAGCGACCGGTTCGGTAACATCATCACGAACCTGCCTCGGAACGTTGTGGAGAAGCGCTGGCGGGTCGGCGGCCGTATCCACCTGAGCTTAGGCGGCTACGAGGCGGACCTTCCCCTCGTGGCCACGTACGGCGAGGTCGAGCGAGGCGACTTCCTCGCGACGTTCTCCTCCGGCGGGTTCCTTGAGGTCGCCCGTCGAGAAGGGAGTGCGGCCTTCCAGCTCCACATCAGCCCAGGCCTCCCGGTCACCGCGAAGGACGCGTGAACGCGGCCCGAAGCCAAAAGCTATTTGAACGGCCGCGCTACCCGCCGGATACCCATGGACAAACGCAGGATCCTGCTCATCATCTTCGACGGCCTCGGGGACCGGCCCCTCACGGAGCTCGGTCACCAGACGCCCTTGGAGGCGGCTCCGAAACCGAACCTGGATTGGTTCGCCTCGAACGGGATGAACGGCCTGCTCGATCCCATCGGGCCCGGCATCCGCCCGGGGAGCGACACGAGCCACCTCGCGCTGTTCGGCTACGACCCGCTTGAGGTGTACACGGGCCGCGGACCCTTCGAGGCCGCGGGCGTGGGCATCGAGCTCCAGAAGGGGGACGTGGCGTTCCGCTGCAACTTCGCGACCGTCGACGAGAACCTCGTGCTCAAGGACCGCCGCGCCGGCCGAATCAAGGAGGGGACCGCGGACCTCGCGGCCTCCCTGAACGGCATGAAGCTGGGCCGGCACCATGTCCTGTTCAAGGAGGGCACGGAGCACCGGGCCGTCCTTGTGCTCCGCGGCAAGGGACTTTCGGCCCAAGTCACGGACACGGACCCTCACGAGGAGGGGCAGCCCATCCTGGACGCGAAGCCCCTGACCGGTAAGGCGAGGGCCACCGCACGGCTCCTGAACGCATTCACCCGGAAGGCGTACGAGATCCTCAAGGACCACCCGGTGAACGCGGAGCGGGTGAAGAACGGCCTGCCTCCCGCGAACATGGTCGTCTGCCGTGGCGGAGGCATCGCCCCCGAGCTCCAGCCCGTGACGGAGAAGTACGGCCTCAAGGCCGCGGGCATCGCGGGCGTCGCGCTGATCAAGGGCATGTTCCGCACCACGGGCATGGACGTCCTCGAGGTGAAGGGAGCAACGGGCGGCCTCGACACGGACATGGTCGCGAAGGCGGAGGCCGCCCTGCTCGCCCTGACCACGTACGACCTCGTCGTCGTGAACGTGAAGGCCGCGGACCTCTGCGGCCACGACGGCAAGGCCTCCGAGAAGATCCGCGTGGTGGAGCGCATGGACCAGATGATGGGGCACCTGAAGGCCCACCTCCCGCAGGACGTGATCGTCGCGATCACCGCAGACCACTCGACGCCCTGCGCAATCAAGGACCACTCCGGGGATCCCGTGCCCGTCACGATCTTCGGCGAAGGGGTCCGCGTGGACGAGGTTCCCCACTTCGACGAACGCAGCGTGGCCAGGGGCTCGCTGGGCCGTGTGCGGGGCCGCGACCTGATGCCCATCCTGCTCAATCAGGCGAACCGCACGGAGAAGTTCGGGGCGTAGCGGGTCGCCTCCCTACAAAGCCTATATACCTTGAGGAGCTTGCCGCGGGCCAATCAGCCTGAGTGAGTTACATGGAGCAAGTGGACCTCGCCGTTGTGATTCCCATCGCTGTCCTTGTCGGGCTCGGGTTCGCTGCATTCCTGGTGCAGTGGATCCTGCGCCAGGAGAAGGGTTCGGAGAAGATGCAGGAGATCGGCTCGGCGATCCAGCAGGGCGCGCGGGCGTTCCTCCGGAGGCAGTACCGCACAATTGCGCTCATCGCGGCCGCGCTGGCGGTCCTGTTCGCGGTGGCGCTCGGGTTCCAGAAGGGACTGACGCTCGGCCTCGAGACCGCAGGCGCCTTCGCCCTGGGAGCGACGTTCTCCGCGCTGTCCGGCTACATCGGGATGCACATCTCGATCCGGTCGAACGTCCGATCTGCCGCGGGATCGCTTCGCTCCTTCAACGACGCGCTGGTCATCGCGCTTCGGGGCGGAGCGGTCTCCGGACTCGCCATTGTCAGCATGTCCCTCGCGGGCGTCGCCCTGCTCTACTACGGATACGGCGCGTTAGGCCCTGCGGCGAATCCAATCACGTACAACGCGTGCATCGCCGCCGGCACGGCCGTCGCCGCCTGCACGGCCCAGGCCACCCAGGACACGATCATCCTGTCCCTGGTGGGCTTCGGATTCGGCGCCAGCCTCGTCGCCCTCTTCGCCCAGCTGGGCGGCGGGATCTACACGAAGGCCGCAGACGTGGGGGCGGACCTGGTGGGCAAGGTCGAGGCGGGCATCCCGGAGGACGACCCCCGGAATCCCGCGGTCATCGCCGATCTCGTCGGGGACAACGTGGGGGACTGCGCGGGCCGCGGGGCCGACCTCTTCGAGTCCACGGCGGCGGAGAACATCGGGGCCATGGTCCTCGGGGTCGTCCTGTACCAGTACTTCGGTGTGGCAGGCATCATCTTTCCTCTCGTGGCTCGAGGCTTCGGAGTCCTTGCGAGCGTCGTGGGCGTGCTGATCGTACGGGCCAAGGAGGACGAATCCCCGATGAGCGCGCTCAACC
>DASQGG010000121.1 GCA_035632695.1 Thermoplasmata archaeon | reverse complement strand
TGACCTCCCACGTACGGAGCGCGCTCGCCTCGTCCCCATGCACCGCAGCCGAAACAGCGGGTACTGCCTCTACACAAAGGACTTCCACAGCACGGTCAAGCTCAACACGGACCTGCCGTGGACGTGGCCCGCGCTGCGGGACATGGCGACCCATGAGGCATATCCCGGGCATCACGTGCACCAGACCACCCGCGAGTACGAGTACCTCCACGGGGACGTCCCCCGGGAGGCCGCCGTGAGCATGGCGGCGGACCCTATGGGACCCGTCGAGGAGGGGCTCGCGGAGAACGCCCTCCGGTTCGTCCGGTGGGACCGCGCCAAGGAGGACCGCCTCACGCTCCTCCTGAACCGCCTGCGGTGGGGGACCGAGGTCAACCTGGCCTGGATGGTCCACCACGAGGAGCCGCGACGGGAGCTCCTGCACTACGCGATGCACTCGGGCCTCGTGGACTGGCAGCAGGCCGTGCGCGACGTCCGGTACGCCGCGAACCGAGCGTGGGCGTCGTACGCGTTCTGCTACTGGCACGGGACGGCGATGATCCGGCGCAAGTACGAGAGCATGGACGGCGACCCCGCGTTCTTCGACGTCCTGTACTGGAAGCCGTACACGGTCCGCCTCCTCGAGAAGGCATTCCGCCGGATTTGAGTGGACGTCACGCCGGCGGTCCCTCGACGTGGAACCCGTGGGCGAGTTCGGCCACATAGTCCTCGGCCGGGGCGGAGCCGTACGTGCAGATGCCCGCCACGGCAGCGTCCACCGGGCTCGTCATCGCCTCGAGCTCGCCGCCGAACAGGTCCAAGGCATGGCCGAGCGGTGCCCCCTCGGGCACGGGGGCGCCCGGTTCGGCTGCGCGGCTCCGAAGGCCCTCCCAGCAGTCGTTGGCGCTCCTCGCGTGCGCTTCCGTGACGGACCGTATGGGGAACGATGCGGTCTCCATGAACCTTGCCGCTGCCTCGTCGGTTGTTGTCGTGGATCATCCTCCGGCATCGCGGGTCTCCTTGGCCGTGTCGGGATTGGACACGGGTACGATCCAAGGGCGCGAGCCCTTCACGACATCCGCTTACAAAGGACTATAGCCCCCCGCGACATTCCCTCTTTCACAAGCATCCCTCCACAACGAGGCGCCCGGGCTTGTCGGTGAGCAATCGCCGCCGGGCTGCCTCCTTTATTAGTCCACTCTGCTGCGGCGCTGCCGATTGCCACGAGGGATGCCACCGAAAGCTTTCAATCCCCCCAGATGCGTCTGCTCCACATCGAGGACTTCCATGGCGGTCTGTCCGAACTGCGGCCACAGGGAGCTCTTCCTGCATCCGTTGACCTGCGAGGGATGCCGGAAGGTCGGATGCGACCGCTGCCTGGGCGCCTACGCGTACACGTACCCCGTGGTGGGCGAGCCCGCCGTCGCCCACCGCGTCTGCTCCTGGGACTGCTTCGACCGCATGGCGACCTACAACGTGGGCAAGGGGCTCACGATTACCCCCTCGGGCGGCTACTGGTATTTCGGCAGCTACCAGCTCGTGCCCGAGGCGGCGCAGCATGCCGTCCGCATCCAAGCGGAGCACTTCGTCCTCGCGGAGCGCCACGAGGACGCCGCGCGCCTGTTCGAGGCCGTGGGCATGTGGAAGGAGGCGGGCGACACGAGGCGGCTCGGGGCACGGCAGGTCGTGACCCAAATCCACGTGGACGTGAACGACCTGGTTGCCCAGCTGCGGGCCATGGGCGTGACCGCGACGTACACCTGCCCCGCGTGCCACAGTCCGCTGGAAATCACGCCCGACACGAAGCCGGATGCGCTCGCGAAGTGCGCCCATTGCGGCGCCGTGATCATGCCCACGGACCTGGTCCAGGCCATCGCCAAGGTGGTGGGCTACCGCTAGCTCCCAGCACCCGTCGGAACCCTTGAATGCCTGCACCGGGATTCCCGTTGAGGATGCGAGGCGCATGATCGGTACGCGAGGGCCGACGTCGGGCATCGTGGGGAAGCGCTACTGGATCCTGGTCGTCGTGGCGATCATCCTCGGGCTGAGCCTGCTCGTCTCCTTTGATTTCAGCTCGGGCCAGTTCGGAGCGAGCATGTGGTCGAATCTCATTTCCGGAGTCCAGGTCAGCACCCTCGTCGTGGTCATCGCCTTCTTCCTCTGGTGGGCTCGCAGCCGCGACCGCTAAGGAACGGAGTAGGAGGAGAATCCCGCCCCCACCCGCGTCGCCCCCGAGTCGGCCGGAAGGGCGATGGTTCGCCTCAGTAAGTCTTAGACGACACGAAGCATGTACAGGCTCTGAGGGTGAGATTGGTGGACATCACACAGCTCCCCGCCCTTTGCGGAAAGCACCTCCGTCGCGTCCGTGACGTGTGGGGTTCCTCGCTCTCTGAGGCTGATAAAGACCGAGGAGTTCAGAACATCCTTGCGGAGGCTGCGTCATGCCGGGTCTGCTCGGAAGTGCGAACGCAGCACGAGCGGGAGCGTCAATGGCGGCTCCATCCCGACCCGAGAATATTCCCCCGCGGTAGGCAGGTGGGACGCATTCCGGAGGCCGTCTGGAAGGATCTCCGAGGATTTCCGAGGGCATCGGAGCACACGTATCCGTGTGCCGTCGAGACGGTTGACGGCACGTATTGGCCTCGCGTCCTCTTTGCAGAGAAGGAAGCCTATCATGGGCACTTCGAGGGGACGTACGGGATGGAGGAACCTTTCATT
>DASQGG010000120.1 GCA_035632695.1 Thermoplasmata archaeon | reverse complement strand
ATCCCGGCCGCCCCCGTTCGGTGGAGCGAACTAAGGAACGGATGGAAGGTGGTCGCATTCTTCGGGTCCGTAGGCTTGAGCTCAGTGTGCGGGTGTTCGTTTCCCGCATTCGCGGCACGTGCCTCCGCGGAACTCGCCCCGAGATGGGGGGCGGAGGCCCCGGAGATGACGAAGCTCATGTTGCGGCCGGAATCGTTCGATGGATTCTGTGATTTGATCCTCCCAAACGGAGTCCATATAGCCCCTAGAATCTCTCTCGGTCTCATGGCTATCGCTTCTTCGGAGGACCCACGGCCTCTCCTTCTCGTGGGGGCGACCGGCAACCTGGGGGGTCAAGTCCTTCGAGAACTGCTCGCTCGGGGCAAAACGGTGCGGGCCCTCGTACGCCCCGGGAGCGACGTCTCGGGACTTCCCAAGGAGCGGGTCGAAATCGTCCGGGGAGACATGCTCGACCCTCCCTCGTTGGCGCCGGCCATGTCCGGAGTCTCCGCGGTGGTCAGTTCGGCCATCGGATACTCGAGGCGGAGAGATACCGATTCGCTGCGCACAGACACCGAGGGAAACCGCCATCTCGTTGACGCGGCCAAGAAGGCCGGAGTCCCACGGTTCGTGTTCCTGAGCATCCTCGCGTGCGACCAGGCGCGGGACGTCCCTCACTTCTGGGCGAAGAAGCTGACGGAAGATTACCTTGAGGAACGGGGAGTTCCTTTCGTTGCGCTGCGGCCGGGCGCGTTCCTCGGCGGGCCGTGGATGAAGGCGGCCCTCGAACACGGGCAGGTCATGGGCATGACCTCCGCGGGAGTGCGGATCACCTACATCGCGCCGGCCGAGGTCGCGCGCGCGGTGGCCCTGGCCGTGGACGAACCCCGTACGCTGGGTAGGCGGATCGACCTGGGATGCGACCGAGGGCTCTCCGGGCCCGAACTCGCCGAACTTCTCGGACGCTTGCTCGGCCGCCCGTTGGAATTGCGCCCCCTGCAGGCCCGCGATGCGGACATGACGGCCATGGGTCAGTTCTTTCAAACCGGCAAGTACGTGGCTGACACGCGAGGGCAAGCGGAGTTCTTCGGGCCTGTTCCCAAGATCGAAGAAGCGGCGCACCAAATGCTCACCGAATTCGGTCTTCTTCCCGGCAGGGCCGGACCCTGATGGGGTTCGGGCCACCCGCGCGAATCCCCTGGCCGCGGTTACCTGGAGGTCTGGTCTACCCCCTCTGTCGACTCGTACCCCAATGGTACGGAGCGAATCCGCACGACGGGGAGGAGCCCATGCGCACCGAGGATGCGCGCCCGAAGAAATCTGCCGTCACACGGATTCGCGAGCCTCACTTTCGTGCCGCCGACCCATAGGCTTAATCGTGGAGCGGCCTAGCTGCAGGGAAGGAGGAACGTGCTACGGCATCGTTTGTCTTGATCCCCGGCGCGTGGCTGGGAGCGTGGTCGTGGAAGAACGTGGTCCTGGTTCTCGAGAAGGCGGGTCAATCTGCCTATCCGGTGACATTGACCGGAATGGGCGAAAGGGTCCACCTGGCCACCAAGGACGTCGGCATGGAGACAGCGATCCAAGATGTCCTGAACGTGGTCAAGTACAACGACATCGAGGATTTCGTGCTGGTGGGGCATAGCTTTGCTGGCAAGGTGGCGGCTGCCGTGGCTGACCGCGCCCACGGCAACGTGAGGAAGGTCGTCTATGTCGATGCGTTCCGCCCGGAGAGGGTGAGGACCACGCAGGGTGCGTTCAACCCCGCAGGCGAGTTCGGCCCCCCTCCTCCGGGCGGTTATGCGATTCCTCTCACCAAGGAAACCATCGCCCGGATCGGAAAGGACGTCACGGGGGCGAACCTCGAATGGATGATGTCCATGGCTACTCCCTGGCCGATCAAGCTTGCAGCCGACCCCATCACGCTGTCCAGAAACTACGACCAGGTCATGGAGGCGTATGTCTTCTGCACGCTCAGTGGGGACCCCGTCGACGAGATCGTCGCGGGGAAGTGGGGGAAGCTCGAAGGTCCTTACAAGATCATCGAAACGGGTCACTGGCCGATGATCACGAAACCCGAGGAGCTGGCCAAGGACCTGATCGCCCTAGCCATGTAACGAGGCGCTATCGCGCCACCCCATCCTGGCGGCGGGTACGAGTCCTTCTCGCGACAGAGTGCCCGCTGCCGTTCGCCCCCGAGCGGCCGAAAGGCCCATGTGCGGGTAGCGTACAGATTTTATGTCGTCCCAAGCATAGCGTGTCGATGAATCCGGCAAAGGACGTTGACGCCTACATCGCGGCCGCTTCAGAGGGGGTGCGACCGAAACTCAAGGAGGTCCGGGCGGCCATTAGAGAGGTTGCGCCCGATGCCGCGGAGAGCATGAGCTATGGGATGCCGTACTACAGCTTCAGAGGCGAATCCGGCATCAAGGGGCGACTCTGCTACTTCGCCCTTCTGAAGACGAGCATAGGGTTCTACCTGCGGCCTCCGGTGATCGACGAGCACATCGACGAGGTGGCGGAGTACAGGAGCACCAAATCGGCTCTCAAGATACCCCTGAATCGGCCGATTCCCGCCGCCCTGATCAAGAGGCTGGTCAAGGACGCGATGAGGAAACATGAAGCCGGAGAGGACCACGGACCTGGGAGACGCAGGAAGCGGAAGGCAGGACGTTAGGCACATCTAACTCGAGCTGGGTTCGGCGTTTCGGCGAGCGCGGCCAACCTCGAATCCTATCCTGCGTCCAGTCACGGCCGCTCTGTCCGGCTC
>DASQGG010000119.1 GCA_035632695.1 Thermoplasmata archaeon | reverse complement strand
GTGCGGATGATCCGCGGCGAGACTCATACCGTGATCAACCCCGCGCCGGACCCTCTCACGCTCCTCGAGGTCCGGGTCCTCCGGAAGGAACAGACGGCGTGGGATTAGTCGGATGGCCTCCCTACGAACCTGGGTCAAGGCGACCCAGCCCCATTCGTTCGTCGCCTCCGCCGTGGGCGTGTTCCTGGGGACCGCGATCGCGTACGCCCGCCGCGGAGTCTTCGACGCTCCCACGTTCCTGCTGACCCTCCTCGGCGTAGTCGCCCTCCAGGCCGCCACGAACATGAGCAACGACACGGTCGACTTCCTCCATGGCGTTGACGACCTTCCGCCCCATCTCGTCAGTCCGTTCACGGGGGGAGCGCGCGTTCTCCCGGACGGCCAGCTCACGGTGCACGCGCACCGGCGCGCGTGGATCGCACTGTACGCCGTGGGAGGCGCCGTGGGCCTGCTCCTGGCGGGGACCCGGCCGAACGGCTGGATCCTGCTCGTCCTCGGACTCCTCGGGGGTGCCCTGGGCGCGTTCTACACCCTTCCCCCGTTTTCCCTCCAGTATCACGGCCTCGGCGACGTCGCGGTCGGCCTCGTGTTCGGCCCCATCGTGACCCTCGGCGCCTTCGCGGTCCAGACGGGTTCCTTGTCCCTGGAAGCGCTCCTCGCGTCGCTCCCCCTGGGCATCCTCGTCGCGGCATTCCTCTTCGTCAACGAGATGCCCGAGCACGAGACGGACCCGCGGGGCGGGAAGCGAACGATCCCCGCTCGGCTCGGCCTGGAGCGCTCCTACCAGGTGTACGTGGCCCTGATCACCGCCGCGGTCGTGCTCCTCGTCGCGTTCGTCGCAACGGGCGGCATGCCTTGGCTGGCCCTCCTGGGGCTCCTCGCGGTCCCGCCCCTCCTGAGGTCCGTCCGGGTTCTCCGGGCGTACTACCGCGAGTATCCTCGGCACATGCCTGCGAACGCCGGGACGATCCAGGCCGTCCTCTTGCTGGGCATCGGCCTCACGGCGGCCTATGCGCTCCTGCCGTGGCTCTGACTTTGGTCGGTGCCCCGCGGACCGTCGGCCCTCCCGCTGTCCGCACTCTGCCCGGATCTAGGAAAGGAGCGCCGCCGCCAAGCCGGCCCCCGCAACGAGATGCGCCAGGACCGTCAGGCCGATCGACCACGTGAACGGCCGGGTGCGGGCCGTTCCCCACGGCATGAGTGCGGAAGCCGCGAGGAGGATGGGGACGGGACCCAGGGCGAGCACGAACCGAGGATCCTGGGAGTACCAGAGGAGCGCGAGGCAGGCGGGGGACCACCAGAGAGCCACGAGGATCGAGGTCGCTCGCTGGAACCCCAGCAGGGTCACCGGCGTCCCCTTGCCCTTCGCGCGGTCCTCCACCTCGTTCGGGAAGTACCGGGAGAAGGAGATGGCCGCGGCGAGGAAGCCCAGGATCAGGGAGGCGAGAAAGCTCTCGACGAGCCCCTGCACGCCGAACGCCACGGTGGCCCCCACGGTCATGATGGGTCCGAAGGCGAGGAACGTGGACACCTCGCCGATCCCGCGATAGCTGAGCTTGAGCGGAGGGGCGCTGTAGCTCCAGGCGAGCAGGAACCCCGCGAGACCGAACACCAGGAGAAGGAGGCTGCCGGTCATCGCGACGAGCACGAGCCCTGCGACAACCCCGAACGCCATGCAGGCCCAGGCCACTCGGAGCACGGTCCGGGGATCCTTCGCGAGGCCCACCGCCGCGCCGCTGTCGAACGCCAACCAGGAGCCGTGGGACGACGGGGGCACGGCCCGGTCCTGCGCCTCGTAGTAGCCCTTGAGTAGGTTCGCGCCGGCCTGGATGGAGATCAGGGAAACCAGGATGAGGACGAGGTACGCCGGCCGGAAGGGGCTGCCCGCCGCCACGGCCGCGGCCGATCCCACGACCGCGGGAACGACCGCGGCCTCGAACAGGATCGCCTGGGAGGCGCGGATCCACGGGAGCACGCGCACGGGCTCGCCTCAGCAGGGTCCCGGGGCAAAAGGGTTCCGATGTCCGCGCGAGGGCCGCATGCCGGGTTCCTGCCCATCGGGCGGCGCTATCCCTCCCCGTGGCCCTAGAACTTCATGGGCCCGCGTCGTATCGCCGCGACGGACGGGTCGGCCATGACCGTGAATCCGCGGATGTGGGTCGCCGCACTCCGGGTCATCCCGCGCATCGAGAAGGACGCGTTCAACCGGCTCGATCCCTTCGCGCGCTGGCTCATCGCCACACGGGGTGCGGTCCTCGTGATGACGTTCCTTTCGGCCACCCTAGGCGGCCTCCTGGCGGCCCTGGCGGGCCAGTTCAACTGGGGTCTCTACGCCCTCGTGGCCGTGGGCCTGGTCGTCGCGCACGGAGCGAGCAACCTGTTCAACGACTACTGGGACTACAAGCAGGGCGTGGACACGGACAACTACTTCCGGGCACAATACGGCCCGCACCCGCTCGTCGCGGGGCTGTTCACAGAGAGGCAGTTGCTTACCTGGGCCGTGGGCACGACGCTCGTCCCCGTCGCGATCGGTCTGTACCTGGCGTGGGTCCGGGGGCCGTGGGTCCTCGTGTTCGCCCTCCTGGGCGGGTTCGTCATGATGACGTACGCGGGCAAGCCGTTTCCCCTGAAGTACCTCGGACTCGGGGAGCCCGCGGTCTTCCTGACGTGGGGTCCCCTCATGGTAGGAGGCGCGTACTACTGCATCACCGGAACCCTCACGCTTCCCGTAATCCTCGCCTCCTTCCCGTACGCGCTGGGCACCACGGGTGTGCTCTTCGGAAAGCACATCGACAAGATCGAGGACGACACGAAGAAGGGCATCCACACGGTTCCCGTGCTCCTCGGCGAGCGGAGGGCGCGCGCCGCGTCGATCGGGATCTTCGTCCTCATGTACGCCCTGGTCGTCCCCCTCGCGCTGGTCGGCTGGCTCCCCTGGCTCGTCCTGCTCGTGTTCCTGAGCCTCCCGAGGGCGAGGATGGCCATCAAGGCGTTCCGCTCCCCGAAGCCGACCGGGCCACCGGAGGGCTACCCGAAGGAGTCGTGGCCGCTTTGGTTCGTCGGCTTCGCGTTCCTCCTGAACCGGGACTACGGCGGACTCTTCATGCTCGCACTCCTCGTGACCGTGGCTCTCCAAGCGTTCGGCGTACCGGGACTCCTCCTCCACCTGTGATTCCCGCGGCGACGTTTAAGACGCCAACGGTCATCCTCCGCGCATGGTCGAGTTCCCGAACCCGAGGAAGCGCCATCCGTTCCACATGCACGACATGATCCGCGCCCAACCCGCCTACGCCCAGGAGACGCTGGACCGTCTGCGGGAACTCGACGCCCGCGCCTTCCTGGGCCGCGCGAGGAACCTCGTGGTCACGGGGTGCGGGACCTCCTTCCATGCCGCGTTGATCGGGGCTCGCCTTCTCCAGGAGGGGCTCGGAGATACGGCGATCGTCCGCGCGGTCCATGCCTACGACGTCCTCCACGGATTCACTTTTCCGCGGGACTGCACGGTCCTCGGCGTGAGCCACAGCGGCTCGACCTCGACCACGAACGACGCGCTCGCGCTCGCACGGCGCTCGGGTGCCGCGACCCGCGGACTCTGCGGCCTGCCGGAGTCGCGCATGAACGACATCGCGGACGAAGTGCTCGCTCTCGGCTCCGTGCACGATCATTCGTGGGCGAATACGATGAGCTATACAACCCAGCTTACCGCGTTCGCGCGCCTCGCGGAGGCGGTCGCCTCGCGGCCCGAGGAGCTCTTCCCCTCCGGGCTGGGGACCGTCCCGGCCATGCTCCGAGGCGCGCTGGCCTGCGAACCGCGCGTGCGGCGGCTGTCCGCCCGAGTCGGGAAATCGGGCCGGGTCACGTTCCTAGGAAGCGGTCTGGACGAGGTCACCGCCCTCGAGGCTGCGCTCAAGATCAGGGAGACGTGCAGCTTCCCGGCGAGCGGATACCACATCGAGCAGTTCCAGCACGGCCCATTCCTCTCCCTGGATCGGCGCGAGTCCGTGATCGCCATCCGGTCGAACGACGACGCCGACCGCGAGGCGGAGATCCTCCGGGGGATTGCCCGCACCGGAGCCTCGGTCAGCACGATGGGCGAAGCGCCGGATGTGGACGTGCCCATCCCGGCCGTGGCTCGGCTCCTCCGCCCGATCGTCTCCATCGTGCCGCTGCAATTCGTGGCATACTACGTTGCTCTGGCGAGGAAGACCAACCCGGACATCATGAGGTCGGACGTTCCCCGATACCGCCCGGGCTTGGCGCCATTGTTTGGGTAGCCGCGACGTCCTCGCGGAGGTGGACGACCGCGGTTGCGGCGACCCCGCTCCGGAGCATGAGGTGCAGGGTCATCTCCCCGCTGCCGTACGTGATCGTGAAACGGTCCACCTCAGACTTGTACAGGTGAGCCGGACGTCGGCGGCCCTCGGTGACGTAGCCCGCCTCCGAAATCAGACCCAACGAGACGAGCCGCCGGATCCGACGGTAGCAGGGTGCGATGGGGATCTTGTAGCGCTGGGAGATTTCCTGGGCCGTGAGCGTCTCCTGGTGAAGCGCGATCAGAATCCGGAGCGCGTGGTCATCGAGGAGGGACTGCCCGTCCTTGTCGTACAAGAGCAGCTCTTCTGCGATGAGCCGAGGCCGAGCGG
>DASQGG010000118.1 GCA_035632695.1 Thermoplasmata archaeon | reverse complement strand
CCGAACTCCGCACCCGGTACGTGTTCCCGTTCGTCGACGACGCGTGGACCGTCGCCTTCGTGCTTGTCGATGCAACGCCCCTGGGGGTGCGCATTCTGCCCGGGCCATTGGAGGTCCGCCCGGACGGTCTCCACAGCGCGGAGCCCACGGGCAAGCTGGAACGGATTGAGACCACGCCCTTGGAGCGCTTCGAGGAGCTCGTCCACTTCGACCCCTGGTGGACGTTCCGGGGGGCCGCGGCGGTCGACCGCCGGTGGGTCAGCGCCGCACTCGCGTCGAACATCGCGGGAACGTTCAACCACGAGGGGACGACCTACAAGGTCCACGACCTCGAGTTCGATCCGCGGCTGACGGTTTTGGAGGGCCTGGCCGCCAAGGACCCGGTGTTCCGCGCGCGAGTCTTCGGTAAGGGGGACCTTGACCTCCGCCGGCTTCGCAAACCGCTTCGGGCGTGATCCGACGACGCTGATTAGGACGACCGAAACGTCCGAAGGTCTTTTAGCCGGTCCCGACTTGCGGACGCCGATGGATCGGGAGCGCCAGGAGGTCCTCGAGCGCCAAGGCTACCGAATCGTCGGGAACCATAGCGGCGTGAAGCTCTGCCACTGGACCAAGGCGAGCCTCACGAAGGGCGTCAGTTGCTACAAGCAGACGTTCTACGGAATCGAGAGCCACCGCTGCCTCCAGATGACGCCCACCGTGGATGCCTGCAACCTGGGCTGCATGTTCTGCTGGCGCACCCAGGAATGGGGCTCCGACTCCCTGCTCGAGGCGGACGATCCCGCGTTCATCGTCGAGGACTCGATTCGCGCGCAGCGAGAACTCCTCAGCGGGTACGGCGGCAACCCCAAGGTCTCCGCGGAGCGGTTTCAGGAGGCGTGGAACCCCGACCAGGTGGCCATCAGCCTGACCGGCGAGCCCACGCTCTACCGTCGCCTGGGGGAGATGATCGACGAGTTCAAGCGTCGGAACATGACCACGTTCCTCGTCACGAACGGGACGACGCCGTCCGTGCTCCGCCGCATGCACGAGGAGGGCCGCCTGCCCACCCAACTCTACCTGACCGTCGCCGCCCCGAACGAGACGATTTACCGAAGTCTCATGGCCCCCAAGTCGGACCACGAATTCGCGAAGCTTCGCGAGACCCTGGCGCTCCTGCCGACCCTCCCGACGCGCACGGTGATCCGGCACACCCTGGTCGAAGGATGGAACCTGGGATGGGAGGAGGAATATGGGGAGCTGGACCGGCTGGGGAAACCCATGTTCATCGAGTGCAAGGGCTACAGCTTCGTCGGAGAGAGCCGCCTCCGGCTCAAGGCCGAGAACATGCCATCCCACGCGTCCATCCGCACGTTCGCGGAGCGGCTCGCCGAGAGCACGGGGTATGGTGTCGCGGCGGAGCGCGAGGACAGCCGCGTCGTGCTCCTGACGTACGACGGGCGGCTCCATCCGATTCCTCGCTAGGATAATCAATTCCTCTCCCTTATTAGCGGGCCGCCGGTTGCGCGCCCGAGGGCCTTGTCGGACTTGTGGACGGATCTCATCAACGTCCTCCTCGCGGCGTACGAGAACCGGCTGGTCTTCCTCCCCCTCATGTTCCTGTACGCGATCGCGATCGCCGTGGTCCTCCCGATTCCGATCGAGCTCGCCCTCGTCCTGCCCATCGTGAACCAGGAGTGGAGCTATCTCGTATGGATCGCGTTGGCCCTCGCCGCGGGGAAGACCGTCGGTGCCTGGCTCATCTTCCACCTGGGCATCCGGGTGGAGGACCACATCCGGTGGTGGTCCACGAAGTGGCGGGTCGCGAAGTGGTTCGTCGAGAAGGCGGAGCTGTTCGTAGAGAAGACCGGCTACCTGGGCCTCTATGTCCTCCTGAGTATCCCCCTGATGAGCGACACGATCCCCATCTACGTGTACTCCCTCTTCAACAAGGAGGGCAAGACGCTGGCGCGCAGCGTCTTCCTCGTGTCCAACTTCTTCGCCGCGCTGAACCGCGTGGCGGTCCTCGCCCTCTTGTTCGTCGTCGGCGTGGACCTCCTGCGCGCGGCATGACCCATACCCTTATCCCGGTCTCTAGGATGGCGAACCCGTGTTCGACCTGCCCTCGATCCTGCGGGCGCCGGAGCTCCTGGACACGGCGCTGGGCCGGTCGGCCAAGGCGACCGCGAAGGGGCGGGACCGCGCCGAGCGCGCCCGGAACCTGGCCGTGGCCAAGGTCCAGACTGCCGGCCAGACCCTGGAGAGCTCCCTCCGCGGCTACGTCAAGGGGTTCCCGACCCTGGACCGTCTCCCTCCGTTCTACCGAGAACTCGTCGATATCCTCGTGGATCGGAACCGACTGCGCAAGCACCTGGGCGCGGTCGACTGGGCGGCGGGCATGAGCGCGGACCTCACGCGCGAGTACGCCCGGCGCATGGGACGCGCCCCGATCCAGACCCTCCCTGCCCTACGGAAAGAGGCCATCGGCCGTCTGTCCTCCGTGGTCCGCCAGGTCTCCCCGGATCTCGACGCCCTCGTCGAGGCGCGCATCGCTTTGCGTAAGGTCCCGAGCATCGACCCGGAACTCCCCACGGTCGTGGTCGCGGGCTATCCGAACGTGGGGAAGAGCGCCCTCGTCCGGGCCGTGTCCACGGGCAAACCCAAGGTCGCTGCGTACCCCTTCACAACCCAGGGGGTGACGGTCGGTCACTTCGAGCGCGGCTACCGGCGGTTCCAGATCCTGGACACCCCGGGGCTCCTGGACCGTCCCATGGAGAAACGGAACAAGATCGAGCGTCAGGCGATCGCGGCCCTCCGCTTCCTGGCCACCGCGGTGGTCTTCGTCCTCGACCCTACGGAGACGTGCGGGTTCCCCCTGGACGCGCAGCTCCGCCTGCTGCGCTCCGTGGAGGAGACCTTCCCCGGTGTGCCCATCGTGGTCCTGGAGAACAAGGCAGACCTCCCCGGGCCGACGGCAGGCCATCTCCGGGCCTCCGCGCTGACCGGAGAGGGGCTGGCGGGCCTCATGGATGCCGTGGTCGAACAGGCTACCAGCCGCGGTCCTGGAGGCGCGCCTCGACCGGAAGCGCCTTCGCGTCCGTCCCCTTCATCGGCAGGCCCAGTCCCTTAGAGACCTCGGCCACGACGTTGGGGTCGTCGAAGTGGGCCACGGCGTCGACGATGGCGCGTCCCCGCTTCTCGGGGTCCTCCGACTTGAAGATTCCGGAGCCCACAAACACGCCGTCGCAGCCCATGATCATCATGAGGGCGGCATCCGCAGGCGTGGCGACCCCGCCCGCCGCGAAGTTGACGACCGGGAGCCGGCGGATCTTCTTGATCTCCGTGAGGATCTGGAACAGGCCCTCCGTGACCTCGTCGAGGTTCTTTCCCGCGAAGACCACGTCGGCCTCCTGGACCTCGGCGTCCTCACCCGCGATCGTCCGGACCTCCTTCAGGAGCTTCGCATAGTTCTCGGAGAACTTGGTCGCAACCGCGTACAGCTTCTCCTTGTCGTGAGACTTGAGCTCCGTGATGGCCTGGTTGACCGTCCAGACGTGACGTGTGGCCTCGACCACGTCGCCCGTGCCCGCCTCACCCTTGGTCCGGATCATCGCGGCGCCCTCGTAGATCCGGCGGACGGCCTCGCCGAGGTTGCGGCAACCGCAGACGAACGGCACGCCGAACTCGCGCTTGTTCACATGGAAGAACGGATCCGCGGGGGTCAGGACCTCGGACTCGTCGATCATGTCGACGCCGAGGGCTTCCAGGGCCCGCGCCTCGGCCACATGGCCGATCCGGCACTTCGCCATGACCGGGATCGTGACCGCGTCCATGATCTCCTGGATCTTGGTCGGGTCCGCCATCCGCGCCACCCCGCCGGCGGCCCGGATGTCCGCGGGGACGCGCTCGAGGGCCATGACCGCCACGGCCCCCGCCTCCTCGGCGATGGCGGCCTGCTCCGCGTTGGTGACGTCCATGATCACGCCACCCTTCTGCATCTTCGCGAAGCCGCGTTTGAGCAGCTCGGTCCCGAACCGGAGCTGTTTGAGGTCCAACTCGAGGGGCATAGCCGCACTCCCGGTGGGGACCTACGGGACCTGGATATATCTAGTTTGTCGTGCATCGATTCGAAATCGGATGGCGCGAGCCTGTCGGCCCCTTCGGGCAGGCGGCCGAGAGGTGGGGCTCTCTGTACCGCGGGAAACGCTTATGGCCTGGGTCAGGTTGCGCACACCCGTTGAGGGTCATCTGCGTGACCGGGATGCCCGCGGCGGGCAAGGAGGAGTTCCAGAAGGTGGCCACGGAGGAAGGCTACCGGATCGTTCGCATGGGGGACGTGGTCCGCGCGGAAGCGAAGCGGCGCGGGCTCTCCATGACGGACGCCGCGGTCGGAGGCATGGCCCACGAAGAGCGGCAGAAGCATGGGCAGGCGGTCTGGGCCGAGCGGACCCTTCCCCTCGTGATCGCGGACTGCGTGTGCGTCGACGGGCTACGGAGCCCGGCGGAGCTGGCCGTGTTCCGGAGAGCATTCGGTCCCGGCCTGGTGGTCTTCGCGGTGGACGCGGCGCCCGAAACGCGCTGGGCGCGGGTCCAGCGCCGCCGTCGCCCCGACGATGCGACGAGCTGGGAGGAGTTCCTCCGGCGGGATGCCCGCGAGCGCGGATGGGGGCTCGAGGAGGTCATCGCGGCCGCGGACGTGCGGATCGTGAACGAGGGGACGCTCCCGGACTTCTACGCGGACGTCCGGAAGGCGCTGAGGAAGCTCGATGGCTAGCCTGCCCATCCACTGGATCGTGGCGAGGGCTTTCTGCCACGCCACGGAAGAGGAGTCCCGCGTGGCCCTCGCGCTGGAGACCGCCGTTCCGAAGGGCGCGACGACCCGCCGCGCCCTCGAAGGAGAGCACGGGAACCCCCTGGTCATCCTCACACGGAGGGTCGATGCACCGGCGGACGTCCGCGCGGTCTGGAGCCAATGGTCGGAGGCGGGCCTGGTGGCCGCACTCCGCAATGCGGTCGACTCCCGCGTGGACGACGATGGGATCCTCCATCTCCGCATCGACAAGCAGAAGGCGTTCCAGGGGATGCTCGTCCCAGCGAGAGAAGCGGACACGATCGACGTGCAGGTCAAGCTCAAGGCGTATCCTGCGAAGCCCGAGGAGATCCGCCGAATCGCGACGCTCCTTGTCTCGGAGGAGGTTTAGGTGCGCCTGACCGCGACGCAAAGGCGCTTGCGTGACCGGGGGACCCCGGCCCAGCAGACGGCCCTCCGACTCCTGGTGTCCCTCGGGAATCTCTACGACGCTCAGAGACTCGTCCCGGTCACCTCCGCCCATGTCTCGGGCGCCTCGTTCAAGCTCATCGGCGATCCGGGTCTCGAGTTCCTCGAGGACTTTGCGAAGGACGCGCGGTTCGTCGTGCCCACGACCGTGAATCCGCTCGGCACGGACCTGCGTCAATGGCGGGAGCTGGGTGTGCCCCCGGAGTTCGCGGAGAAACAGGCCCGTGTCGCCCGGGCCTACGAGACCATGGGCGTGCGGCCTGTCTATTCGTGCACCCCGTACCTGCTGGGCGTACGGCCTGCGCTCGGCGAGCACGTCGCCTGGTCCGAGTCCAACGCGGTGTGCTTCGCGAACTCCGTCCTCGGGGCCCGCACGAACCGCGAAGGGGGTCCGTCCGCCCTGGCGGCCGCGATCGTGGGTGCGACGCCCGACTACGGGCTCCACCAGGACGCGGAGCGGCAGCCCACGGTCGTCTTCGACGTGCGCGCCCGCCTCGACGGCATCGGGTTCTCCCTGCTGGGCCTCCTGGCGGGCAAGGAGGCAGGCGACGGCATCCCGTTCTTCCGGGGCTTCCGGGCCACGGAGGGGGACCTCAAGTGGCTGGGTGCTGCGGCCGCATCCGCGGGGAGCGTGGGCATGTTCCATCTCGAAGGCATCACGCCGGAGTGGAAGCGCACCAGGATCCGAGGGCTCCGGAAGGTAATCGTCACCCCGGACGATTTGGAGGAGACGCGGCGCCACTACTCGGACGGCAACGAAGCCGAGCTGATCGCCTTGGGATCGCCGCAGCTCTCTCCCGACGAGCTTCGGTCGATCGCCGCCCTCGTGGACCGGACGCCGCCGCGGATTCCCGTCTGGGTGTTCACGAGCCGCCTCGTGCGGGACGCGTGCCCCGAGGCGGTCGCCTCCATCGAGCGCGCGGGCGGCCGCGTCCTGGCGGACACGTGCTTGGAGGTCACCCTGCTTGAGCACCGCTTCACCACGGTCGCCACGCCCTCCGGGAAGGGAGCCTACTACCTGCCCAGCCTCTGCCGGCAGAAGGTCATTCTGGACGACGTCGAGAGCCTGTTGGAGCGATACGCATGAGGCTGCGGGGTCGCCCGATCGCTCCCGGAAAGGCCGCGGGCGTCGCCCTCGTGAGCGCCGCGCCCTTCTCGTTCGTAGGTGGTGCGGATCCCGCCACCGGGGATATCCTGGATGCGGGCACCGGCTGCCGGGGGGAACGCCTCGCCGGACGCGTGTTTGCGTTCCCCCAGGGGAAGGGGAGCACGGTGGGCTCGTACGCCATCTACGGGTTGGCCAAGCGGGGCCTGGGACCCGCCGCGATGCTCAACGAACGGGCGGAGGCCATCGTGGCCACGGGGGCGATCCTCGCCGGCGTGCCCATGGTGGACCGCGTCGACCTCGGCGTGTTCGTCTCGGGAGACCGCGTGCGGGTCGACGCGGACCGCGGACGGATCGAACTGCCCGACGTCGTGCGGCGCCCCGTGGTCAGTGCCTTCCTTCGGAACCGCGGGAGGTTCCTCGTCGTGCGCCGGAGTCAGCGGGTCGGGACCTTCCGCGGGCGCTGGTCCGCCGTGTCGGGGTACATTGAGGGCCGCGAGGATCCTAGGGCCCGTGCGGCCCAGGAGGTCCGCGAGGAAACGGGCCTCCGAGGCGCCAGGTTCCGGAGAGCCGCGGAACCTTTGTACACGCGGCACGAGGGCACGGCCTTCCAGGTCCATCCGTTCCTCTTCGACGTGCCGTCCCGGCGGGTTCACCTGGACTGGGAGAACCTCGAGTACCGATGGATCCGGCCCGGGGACCTTGCGAATTTGGACACGGTGCCCCGGCTCGGGGACGTCTTAGATAGACTTTTGTCCGGCGAGTACTTGCGTAAAGGTTAAGAAACGGGGAACCTGCTCCGCGGCCCCATGGCCAAGCGAGGACTCACCGCGAACGAGAAGCAGGTGCTCCACGGACTCGTTCGCCATCCGATACTCAACGATCGTGAGCTCTCGGAGCTCCTGGGCGTGAAGGTGTCCACGGTCACGGCGATCCGGCGCCGGCTCCGCCACGCGGACTACTTCGTGACCCGACGCGTCCCTATGATGCACCGCCTGGGATGGGAACTCCTGATCGGCGGCTTTGCCCGGCTCGACATGGCACAGGGCGGGCCGGCGGCGGCGCGGCTCCGCGACCTCATCAAGGACCGCTTCCCGGACCTCTTCCACATCGTCGCCTCCTCGGACCAGATGTCGTTCCTGGGATTCGCGCACGACTATACGACGGCCCGTCGTCAGGTCGACGAGCTGCGGCTGGCGCTGGACCGGTCCAAGTTGCTGGGGGAGCGGGACGTCACCCTGAGCGTGTTCCCCATGAGCCTGTCCATCCTGCCGGCCTTCTTCGATTACAGCCACCCCCTCGCCCTCGCGTTCGGCATCGAAGACCGGATCCTGCTTCGGATGGAGCATGCGAAGTCGGGGGACATCGAACTCACGCGGAAGGAGACGGAGGTCCTCAAAGGGCTCGTCCGCTTCCCCGAGCTGAGCGACAAGGCGCTCGCCCAGCGCGTGAAGGTGTCCCGCCAAGCGGTCTCGAAGATGCGGCGCGAATTCGAGGAGGAGGGCCTCCTCCGCACCGTGCGGATCCCGAACCTGCGCCTCCTCGGGTTCGAGCTCTACATCACCGCCTTCGCGCGGTTCACGCCCTCGTCGTCCCTTCGCACCCGGACCGACGCCTTCGAGCGACTCCTCCGATCCTCCCCGACGTTCTTCCTGGTGTCCGACGATGCCGAAGCCGTGGTCCTGGGCACCTCGAAGTCCTACGAGGAGTTCTCCGTCCTGAACGCGGGTCTCACGAAGCATTTCAAGGAACGCGGCCACCTTGCAGGCGACCCCGAGGTCTCCGTCGGACTGACCGGCGCCACGGAGATCCTCCGGAACTGCGAGTTCGGCCCCTTGGTCCAATCCCTCATGCCGCCGGAGCCGAAGTCGAGCCGATGACCTGGTCCACCTCGCGCTCCAGGAGCGTGAGCTGGTGGCTCTCGAGGGCCGTGGGACTCACGGAGATGAGCAGGGTGCCGTTGTGGATGGCCACCTGGTCCCGCATCGCCTGGACGAGCCGCAGGACGGTCAAGAAGTTGTTGTTCGTGACGAGGTACTCCACGCCGTCAAGGAGGACCGCCCCGTGCTCCCGCGCAACGAACTGCTCCACCGCAAGGGAGAGTTTCTCGAGGTCCTTGGGACGGATCGCGTCCTCCTTGCCCACGTTGCTCAGCCACAGGACGGACACCTCCGCCGCGGCGTAGCGCTCCCGGAGCCGCTGGGGATAGACGCGCGTGAGGCAGAGCCCCCGCTGGCCCGCGGCCAAGGCTTCCTCGAACAGCCGGTACGCCGCGTCGGTTTGTTCGCCTACCACGAGGTACGTGGAGGCGGTTCGGAGACGCGGTTTCCCCTGCGCCGCGGGATGCGGCGCGGGACTCGCAGGCGGCTTCTGGCGAGCGCCGCAGGAGGGGCAGACGTCGGAGCCCACGGGAATGTACTCGCCGCAAGCCGCGCACGCGACCCGCGAGGGCCCGGGACGCGGCGCGCTGGGGACCGAGAGCACGAGGCCGCACACCGGGCAGGACTCCAAGCCGGGCGGCACGGGCGTGTTGCAGCGGGGGCACGAAACGGTCTCCCCGCTCACGGGCTCGCCGCACCGCGCGCATCGGCGTGCGCCCTTGGCCACGGGAGCCTCGCAGACGGGGCACGGAACCGAGGCATCGCCCGGCTGGGCGAGCGCCTCGACGATCCGGATCGGATCCTGAGGGTCGAGTCCCTCGATCGCGGCGAGCTCGCCGCGGGAGGCGGCACGCAGCGCGGCCACGCTCTTGTAGCCCGCATCGAACAAGAGCATGGCCTTCGCCGTGCTGAGCCCAGGTAACCGCGTGAATTCTCGCAGCGCCTCCGTCATGTGGAGGGGGGTGAGCCCGATCGTGACGTTCTGGCCGTCGACGTCGTTCCACTCGACGACGACCTCGCCTTGGACGTCGCGGTCCCCGAGCGTGAGGATCCGGGATCGCGTCTCCCGGGCGACCAGGTCCCGTTGGGACTCGAGGGCGGCCGCGAGCGCTCCGCTCGCCTTCAGGGAGGTGACCACGTAGTCGTCTACGTCGAGGTTCATGTCCTTGCGCATCTGTTGGATGCGGCGGATCACCTCGCGAGCGTACGCCTCGGCCTGGATCTCCGGCGTGATGCGGAGGTCGAGGTAGAGTTCCCCGTACGGGGTCCGGACCAGGGCGACCGCCTCGGGCAGCTTCCGCTCGAACCGAACCATGTCGGGCGTGATCTTCACCGTCCGTCCCGCGACACGCATCGACAAGGCCCCCTTGGCGAGCGCCCGCTGCATGCCTTCGGGGGACCGCTTCGCGAGGGCCGTGGCAATCTTGGGCCACAGGGACTTGTACGTCTTGCCAATGGGTGCGGGATCGGGCTTGGCGACCAA
>DASQGG010000117.1 GCA_035632695.1 Thermoplasmata archaeon | reverse complement strand
CACGCGCCGAACGGTGTGGTCCCGCTGCGCTGGATGCCCGTGTTCATGTACGCCTCGTTGTCGTAGCACACGTACAGGATGTCCTCGTTGCGTTCCGCCGCGCCGCTGAGCGCCTGCATCCCGATGTCCGCCGTGCCGCCGTCCCCGGCGAACGCGACCACGGTGACGTCGTCCTTCCCGAGGCGCTTGAGCGCGCGCTTGATCCCCGCGGCGCAGATTGCCGAGGTCTCGAAGAGGACCTGGAGGCTGGGCACCGTGAACGCGTTGTACGGGTACATGTCGCTGAAGATCAGGAGGCAGGAGGCGGGCATGTAGACGACCGTGTTCGGCCCGAGGACCTTCATCGTCTCCCGGACGACCATGGCACCGCCGCAGCCCGGGCACGCCGTGTGTCCGGAGAGGAAGTAGTCCTCCTGGGACAGCTCCTTGATCGTCGTCATGGGTTCACCCCCCGCGTGCCGATCCAGTGCACGCCGCTCGCGCGACGGCCCCGGCCCACGGCGGCGAGGGTCTTCTTGAACATGAGCTCGACGTCCTGCGGCGTCACGTCGCGGCCGCCTAGGCCCGCGAGGAACCCGAGGATGGGCATCGTCGTCGTGTCGTAGAGCGCGTTCCGCGCCTCGATGCAGCTCGGTCCGCCGACGCCGTAGGAGACCGCGCGGTCGTACACGCCGAACGCCTTGAGGTGGGCGGTCGCATCCTGGAGCCGCTCGTCCGGGAACGGTCGGAACGAACGGAGCTTGATCAGGCCCACGCGCTCACCCTGGGCGCGCAGGCGGTCGACGACCTCCCGCGCGGTCGACGTGACCGTGCCCAGCGTCATGAGCGCGACGTCCGCGTCCTCGAGCCGGTACGTCTCCAAGGCGCCGCCGTACGTGCGCCCGAAGCGGCGACCGAACTCCCGGTCCGTCTCCTCCAGGAATTCCATGGCTCGGCGCATCCGGAGATCCGTCTCCCAGCGGACCTCCTGGATGTACTCCGGCGGCGAGGCCGCGCCCACCACGAGAGGCCGCTCAGGGTCCAGGTACGCGTGGACAGGCTTGAAGGGCGGCAGGAAGGCGTCCGCGGCCTCCTGGCTGACCAGCTCCACGGACTCGATCGTGTGGGACACCAGGAACGCGTCCATGCCGATCATCATGGGGAGCTCCACGAGCGGATGCTCCGCGACCCGGTAGCCCTGGAGGACCATGTCGAGCGCTTCCTGCGCGTCCTCCACGTAGATCTGCATCCAGCCCGTGTCCCGCTGGGGCATCGTGTCGTTGTGCTCCACCCAGATGCCGAGCGGCGAAGCGACCGTCCGGTTCACCACGGACATCACGATGGGCAGGTGCATCGGCGGCGAGATGAACAGGGGCTCGTGCATGAGGGCGAGGCCCTGGGACGACGTGGCCGTGTACGTGCGGACGCCCGTGGCCTCCGCCGCGACGACGGCGGACATCGCGCTGTGCTCGGACTCGACGCGCATCATCTCCGCGTCGAACTTGCCCGCGGCGAGGAACTCCGCGAGGTGCTCGATGATCATGGTCTGCGGGGTGATCGGGTACGCGGCCACGACCTGGGGCCGGGAAACCATGGCCCCCCACGCCGCGGCGTAGTCGCCCGTGACCATGCGGCGCTCGCCCGCGGTGGCCGTCTTCGTCTCGATCATGCCTGCACCTCCTCCTCGAGCTCGCGTTCCATGTGGATCGCCTTGGGCACGCAGACCGCTGCGCAGACGCCGCAGCCTTTGCAGTAGTCGTAGTGAATCTCGACGATCTTGGCACCGCGAGCAATGCTTCCGTCCGGGCAATAGAACCAGCACAGGAGGCAGTTCGTGCACTTGGCGCCGTCGAGGACGGGTTTCTCCACGCGCCACCCGCCCGTGCGATTCGTGCCCGAGCTGCCGACCCCGACCCGGCCGAACGGGGTCTCCAGGGTGGGCGTCGCGAGGCCCGGGGGCAGTTCCTGGGCCGTCGGCAGCCACTTGGACGCCTTCGGATACACACGGCCGTTGTCCGCCTCCCCCAACCGGGTGGCCTGGTACGCGGCGCGTGCCGCGGCGACGTTGCGGTCCGCGATCTCCTTGGACAGGCGCCGACCGAAGACCTCCATGATCCCGGCCTCGACGCCTTCAATCGTGATCAGCCCGGTTGCCTTCGCAAAGGCACCGAGCATGGCCGTGTTCACCGCGGCCTGCTTCGTGTACTCCAGGGCGATCGAGGTCGCGTCGACCGTCGCCGATTTCGCCTTCTTCGAGAGCACCAGATGGTCGGGCGACCGTGTCGTGTTCACGACCACCATGCCGCCCGGGCGCAACCCGGCGAGCACATCGACCGTCTCGATTAAGCTCTCGTCGAGCACGACGACGAAATGAGGCTCGTACACCTGGGTACGGACGCGGAGACGCTCCTGGCCGAACCGGGCGAACGCGAGCACGGGTGCCCCGCGGCGTTCCGCGCCGAAGAACGGGAACGCGATGGCCGAGTACCCGTCGTGGGACGCCGCCACCGCCAGAGCCTGAGCGGCCATGACAGCCCCCTGGCCGCCGCGGCCATGGAACCGAACCTCGTAGAACATGTACACACGGTCCTTCGAAACGCTTCGGTCCGAGTGGGCGGCGCGATTCGTAAGAAGTCTCGGCCCGTAGTATAATTACAATAGGTCGGCGTACGGAAGCCGCGGGCAGCCCCGACAAACCTATATGCGAACCCCAGAGCTAGGTCCCTCCAGCAACGCGTGGGAAGGTGAGTCATGCCCCTCCATCTGGGGACGAATCCGGAGACCGGGGCACCCATTCGGTTGCCCGAAGAGGACCTGCTGCGGCACGTCGTGATCCTCGGTGCCACGGGCTCGGGGAAGACGGTGCTCGGGAAGGCGATCCTCGAGGAGGCCGTCCGCGTGGGCGTCCCCGTGATCGCGGTGGACAGCCAGGGCGACCTCGCGTCCCTCGCGCTTGCCGCGACCCAGGAGTCCTCCGCGGCCCACGGCACGCCCGACGACGCGCGGGACGAGTACTGGGCCCGCGCCGCCGTGCAGATCCTTACGCCGGGGTCGCGCCACGGCGTGACACGGAGCCTGAACCCCCTGAAGGACGCGCCCGCGTTCGAGGCCTCCGAGGACGCGGTCCTGTTCGTCGATGCGATCGCGGAGGGCCTCGCGGCCGCGATGGGCTACGCGCTCACGTCGGACAGCGGCTCGCGGGCCAAGGACACGATCTACATGGCCCTCCAGGACGCGTGGCAGTCGGGGCGGTGGCCCAAGGAGGTCTCCGACCTGCCGCACCTCCTGGAGCGGGAGACCGCAATGGACAGCGCCCTCGTCTCGCACAAGGAGCGGGCGGGTCTCGTGCGGCGGGCCAAGGCGATGACCGTCGGGGCCAAGGGTCTCCTCTTCACCGCGGGCCCGCCGCTCGATGTCGCGGACATGGTCTCGTGGGCGCCCAAAGGGCGGACCCCCGTGAACGTCGTGTATACGGGAGGGCTGCGCAGCCCGTCCGAGCGGGAGATGGTCGTCGCCACGTTGTGCGAGGACGTGTACCGCTGGATGGTGTCCGAGACGAACGGCGGCCTACGCCTCGTCCTCTACATCGACGAGGTCGCCGGGCTCTGTCCGCCGCATCCGAAGAACCCACCGGCGAAGAAGTTCCTGTCCCTCCTGTTCCGCCAGGCGCGCAAGTACGGCGTCGGCCTGGTCGTCGCGACGCAGAACGTGACCGACTTGGACTATAAGGCCCTCGGCCAGGCGAATACCTGGGCGCTGGGGCGCCTCCTCGCGAAGCAGGACCTGGACCGCGTCCGCCACCTCGTCGGTTCGTTGCATCCGAGCGACCCCGAGGAGGTCCTCGCGCTCGTGCCCTCCCTGAAGGCCGGCCAGTTCCTGCTCCTGTCCCCGGAGCACCTCGGCCGGGTAGAGCGGCTCGAGGTCCGCGGGCTCGCGACGCAGCACACGGTCGTCCCCGAGGAGCGGTTCCACGAGATCCAATCGAGCCACGAGCTCGCGCTCCCCAAGACGGCACCGGACGAGAAGGCGTTCAAGCGGCAGACGCTCGCGGCCGTCGCGGCCAAGGCTGCGAGGTCCGCGGCCAAGACGGAGGTCGAGGAGGGCATCGGCCTCCGCGTCCTGCACCTCTTCGAGGACCACCCGGGGATCTACGGGCTCGAGGAGATCGCGGGCATGAACCCCGCGGACACCCGATTCCTGGGAATCCTTCTGCGGAAGCTCGCGGAGGTGCGCCTCCTCCGGCCCGAGCAGGTGGAAGGCCGGGAGGTGTACTGGGACCCGACGATTGGGTTCGACGTGCGGCGCGGGGTTCCCTCTCGGGTCGCTTGGCTCCCCCTGCGCTTCCCGCTCGTCGAGGCCACGAAGCGGGCAAACGAGGCGATCCAACGCCGCATGCTCCTGATCCCGAGGGAGCACATCGCCGGGAAGGAGTTCTACTTCGTGCCCCTGTGGCGCGTGGAGGCAGAGATCCTGCGGGGCCGCCGGCGCGGCCGGGTCGCGCGGTCCTTCTTCGTGAACGCCGTGTCGGGCCATCTCGCGTACGTGGTCAACGGCAACCTGAGCTTCCACGAGTTCCCCCGGGAGGACGTGTCCCGCCTCGATGCGTTGGCGTCCAAGGCCCAGCTGGAACCCGGCCCGGCCCAGAAGATCGGAGACGTCGTGCCCGTGGCCCACATCGGCCCTTCCCAGGCCAAGGAGATCGTGCACCGCTCTCTGGGCGCCAAGGTGCTCACGGAGCACCCGGACCTCTGCCTGCTCCCGATCTGGAAGTTCGAGATGCAGTCGAACGGGAGCGGGAGGACACGGCCCGTGTGGGTCGACGGCACCCTGGGGAGCGTCCTCCACCAGGCCCCCGAATCCCGCTGACGCTCATATCAGGCCGAGGGCGTCGAGCTTCTCCGGCAGGTACGTGTCCGTGACGTAGTCGAGGCCGTACTTCGCGAGCGCCTGCTGCTCCGCCTTCTTGTTGATCTGGAGCATGGTCTGGATCTCGTTCCGCCAGAACTCGTCGTTGAAGCGGGGGTCGGAGAGCTCCGCGTTCAGGGCTCCGACGTCGCGCGGCGTGAGGACATCGGTCGGCAGGTCGTAGTTGAGGATGTCGCTCGCGGTGATTCCGATGAACTCCGCGGTGGGCGTCGCGAGGTACTCGGAGATGTGGGCCGTCTTGATGGCGCCGTACGCGACGGAGGCATGGATGCGGAAGCTCCAAGGGTCTCCATCGGTAAAGCTCACGACATTAAGTTTTAACTCCTCGTTTAATCTTTTCAAAAGGCGACGTGTGCTCCGTGACGGCTGACCTTTAAGGTGGACCAAAATGCACTTGCCGTCTTCGTCGAATCCGTTCTCCACGAGGCGGTCGAACATGCCGCCCGTCTCGATGGCGAGGACGAACTTCGCATCCGCGTCGATGAGCTTGACCTTCTCCTTCTCGATGTTGTAGGGGATCGTGTAGCCCGCGTCGCCGACGTCGTCGCGGCAGTTGATCCGCTTTCGCTCGCCGTTCCGCGTGATTTCCTCTAGGGTGAGGTTCCCGATCACGCTCGCGCCGCTCTCCTCGGGCCGGAGCTTGAAGTCCTCCCGCAGGAGCTGCGTGATCACCTCGAGGTCCTCCGCGAGCAGGTTGGACTCGTCCTGGGAGTGGAACTTGGCGACGTCCCAGCCTTCCGAGATGTAGTACATCTCCCGCAGGGTCGAAGACTTCGCCGTGTTGATCATGTCCTGGATGAACTCGAGGACGTACATGGTCCGCAGGAGCATGAGTGCCCCCTTGAGCTTCTTCGCGCTCCGAACACCCATGAGGCTGCCGTACTTCCAGACCGAATGCTTCGTGTCGAACCGGATGTTCGCCTTCGTGCGGAGCGGGATCTTCATCTTGGGGATCTGCCCGTGGTCCAGCTCGTCGTAGATCTCCTCCGCGATCCCGTACAACGCCTCCACGGCCTTGTTCGACGCCGGTGCGCCGGGCTTGGCTTTCTTACTCATCGTCGAGCGCCTCCTCGGTCTCGTCGTAGTCGATCTCGCCCTCGTCCTCCGCCTCCGCGGGCGGCGGGGCCTCCTCGCCCTCGAACTCCTTGTAGTTCAGCTCCCAGTCGCCGGGCAGCGGCTCCGCGCCCACGACGAGTCCGGGGTTGATCCCGCTCACGAAGATGTCCGACTCGTCGTACTCCGCCTCGTCGAGGCCGTCCAGGAGGAACGTGACGGACGCCTTGGCCACGGAGTCGATCCGCTTCAGCTCCCACGTGATCTTGCCGTCCTCGCGGATTTCATCGGGCTTCGGATCGAAGTCCTTCGCCGCGATTCCGCGAGGCAGGAGCAGGTGCAGGTTGAGTTTCTTGCCCGCATCCGTGAAGTTGTGGATGTTGATCGTGACCGTGTGCCGTTTCTGCTTCCTGTCGTACGCGATCGTCTCGTCGACCCAGACCACGCCCATGATCTTCGTGATCGTCGCATCGAGGATGGGCACCTTCTTGTTCACGACCTTCGCGGACTTCTCCGCGATGCGTGGAAGGATGAGCTGCACGATCTCGAACTTCTCCCGCGTCTTCGCGCGGTGCGCTTTCTTCGTGAGGTGCGTCTTGAGACGCCGACCGCACTCCTTGAGGGCGAGGTCGAGTTCCTCCATGATCTCGTCGACCGCGGCCACGGCCTCCTTCGCCTCGGACGTGTACGGAACCTTCGTCGAGCACACATGGACCAGGACGATCGAGGGGCCGAACGGGAGGCCTTCCCCGCCGCGCTGCTCGAGGCCGTAGCGCCGCCAGTCCACATGGGCGACGGCTTGGGTGAGCGCACAGCCACCGGCCTGGTACATCAGCGGGACCCGGTTTGCGAATCGAAGGACCTCGACGGGCTGGTCCGGCGGAAGGTCGCCCCCGAACACGATGCCGACTTCGACCTGGAACGGGTTGCCCGTGTAGACGCTCGGGTCGCGCGTGACGGGGGGCGCATAGAACTCGGGCCGCATGCTGCCCAGTACGTTCTTCAGCCCTTTCTTGATGAGCCGCTCCCCGATGGGACTCAGGCAGTCCGTGGGCGGGGACATGAGCTTCGCGCTTTGCATGGCCTCATGGAGCGCCTTCGCCTGTTCGAGGCCCAGGCTCCGCGGCTTCGTTTCCGGGTCCTGTCCCGCGGCGTCGCAAATTTCCTTCGCGACGCGCGCGCTGACGCGCACGAACTCCTCCTCGAGGAAGGCAGAGAGCTTGTAGCTTTTCGTATCCTTCATC
>DASQGG010000116.1 GCA_035632695.1 Thermoplasmata archaeon | reverse complement strand
GGAGTTGTTCCTCCTCTGCACCTGCATGTGTTTCGTCGGGTACGCCGTCGCAGACGCTTTCGTATTCTGGGCCTCCGCTCCGTCGGATGCGTGGTTCGCCGAGGTCCTCGGCGTGAGCGCCTTGACCTTGTCCACGGCCTTCTTCGTCCTGTTCGCCGCCGCCCTGTACGGACGCCCGGCGCGGGATCTCTTCCTCGTCTTCGCTCCCTCCGCGGCCCTGATTGCCTTAGGACCCATCCTCCTCGCTGCGCCACCCGTCCCCGGCGGTCCGGGCGCGCCGGCCTTCCTCCCGGCGTACAATCCCCTGGGTTTCGCGTTCTGGGCCGCGTACGTGGACGTCTACGGCCTCACGGGGGTCGTCCCGCTGTACCGGACGTACCGCGAGGTCCGCGGCCAAGTCCGCGTGTCCGCCCGCCGCGCGTTCGGGTTCGTGCTCGCCGCGGCGATCGGCATGGCCATGTGGTTCGCGTGGAACGCGACCGTGGTCCTCTTCCACCTTGATGCCCCTCCCCTGTTCTCCACGCTCCTGGTCCTCCCGGGCCTGGTCGCCCTCGTCGCGAGCCTGCCGTCGGGCCACGGCACCTTCCTCGCGGGTATCCGGAGGGCCCGGGGCGTGCCGTACGGCGTGCAGGCCGCCTTCCTCGTCCACAAGGGAGGATTGCTGATCGACTCCACCGACGTCTGGCAGGAGGTCGGCGTCGACGCAGACCTGTTCGGCGCGACCTTGGACACCATCCAGAACTTCATGCAGACCTCCTTCCCCGCGCTGGGCGGGCCCGGCCTGCGTTCCGTGGCCTTCGGCAACCGTACCCTGCTCATTGAACGAGGCCGCTACGCGTACCTGATCGTCGTGCTCGCAGGACAGGAAGACGAGGCGTTGCGCTGGACGCTTCGTGACCTCCTCCGCGAATTCGAGTCCAAGAACGCGGACGTGCTGAAGGATTGGATGGGCGGTCCCGAGGATGTCACGGGCGCGAAGGAGCTCCTCGCCGCCCTCGTGGCTATGGGATAGCCGGTCCGCGGGGCCTTCCTACCGTTGATAACCACGCGGGACTTCTTAAGTAGGCACGCGCCCACACGGACGCCCGCACTCGTCGGAGGTCCTCCGTGGACAGCAGCGTGCCGGCCCTCACGTACCTGAGCGCGGCGGGCGCCCTCTTCCTCTCCGCGCTCGTCGTGGGCGCGATCGCCCGCCAGCGGACCCGCAAGGTGTTCCAGAAGAAGGTCCTCCTCACGGCGACCCTGCTCCTGACGTGCGCGGTCGTCTCGAACGTCCTGATCTCGATCTACATCACGGACAACGCGTCCTCGAGCCTCCAGGCGGTCCGGGACGGCATCGTCCTCTCCAAGCGCGTGCAGGCGACGTTCGACTACGCGTTCAGCATCGTGATCGGGGCGTTCGTCGTCGTGGCCACGACGCCGAGCATCACGAAGGGGAAGGACTTCGCGCGCTGGATGAGCACGGAGTTCCCGAACTCCTACGTGTTCTATTGCTTCATCATGCTGCTCGCCCTCGCCACGATCTACGTGTCCTCCCCGACCGTCGTGCAGATCTACCCGACGGTCATCCAGTTCGAGCCCTACTTCCTCGTCTTCAACGGCGTGGCGGTCGCCACGCTGAACGTCTACGCACCGTACCGGTTCATCGGCCACCTCCGAAGGACGAAGTCCGACGTCCACGTGCGGCGGGAGACGTACCTAATCATCGTCGGCATCAGCGGCTTCTCCGTCGGGGAGCTCCTCTTCGAGATCGTCCTGCCGAACTACGGGATCGACCTGCGCGCCCCGGGGTTTCTCGTGGAGATGGCCCTCCTCGCGCTGATCGCGTACGCGGCGCGGGAGAAGTCCTTTCTCCAGGGGCTCATTGTCCCCGTCGCGGAGCGGCCGGCGAGCAGCCTGCCGACGTACCACTTGGAACGCGCCCAGACGTACGCGGTCCTCGATCCGGACGGGACGCGCGCCTTCGAAATCTTCCAGGATCTCGTGACCCACGGGGCCCAGGGCCTGTGCATCACCCGGCGTACGCCCAAGGTGATCATGACGAAGTACGGCCTCGAACGCACTCCGATCCTGTGGCTGAGCCGCGTGGCCACGGAGAAGAACTCCGTCCCGCCGTCCCCCCCGGAGAAGGTCGGCCGGGCCGTGGAACAGTTCGTCTCCTTCGGCAGCAATCCGGTCGTCCTGCTGGACGGGGTGGAGTACCTGATCGCCCACAACGACTTCACGTCCGTCCTCGCCCTCCTGCACGACCTGAACGAACTCGTGGGTCTCCACGAGGCCATCCTCCTCCTGCCGATGGATCCCGCGGCGTTCCAGGAACGGGAGTTCGCCCTGATTCGGCGCGAGACGAACCTCGTTGGATCCGCGAACCCCTCGGCCGAGGAGATCGAGCGGGTCGCCCCTTAGTTTGTCCCGCGCGAGACGCCGCTCGAAGCCTGTGGGATGGCTACGAGGCGGCGTGTGAGGCTCCGTGTCGCTTTCGAGCTTCCCGCGACCCGCCCTCTTTCGCCATGTCGTCCTAACATGCGGAGGCTTCCCCGCTGGCGTGGAGGTCGTCAAGGAGCCCACTATCGGACAACAGCGAGGCCCCCGCCGAGAGATGTCATTCAAATCCGACCGGACTTGTTCCACCCCCGAGGGAATCGTGAGGAGTGTTCGAACCCGCCCAAGGGAACCGAACATCGAACGGTCATGGTAACCGTGCGTGCCTACCAGATTCAAGTACGACCTGCCCCTTGGTTTCGTGCTGGACAATACCAACTAAGGTCCAGCCTGCCCGTTCGGGAGTGGGCGCAGGATCGTGGACCGCGGGGTCCGAACCGGGGGGCTTCCTATTTGACCCCCCAAATCGCACTCACCCCGCCAACAACTCTGGCATAGGGCAGCTTCTCGAAGCTCACGTTCGCTACGCCCCAACTCCTGATGGCACCGACCAATTCGTCGGCCTCCCAATGGTAGTACCGCTTTACGGTGAACCCGTCCTGAAAGGAGAAGCTGCCCCCTTTCTTTACGACCCGCAAGGCTTCCTTCAATACCGCCCTTTTGTCCTTCACACCCCGAACGTTGTGGAACACGTCATTACTCACGGCGGCATCGAAGGCTCCGTCTTCGAAAGGGAGCTTGGCCGCGTCGGCCATCTGAAACAAAACCCGGTTGCCCACCTTCTCGGCCTTTGCATTCTCATCGCATTTTGCCTTGGAGTACTCCCACATCGTTCCCCAGACGTCGACTCCGACCACCTCGGCGCCGGGATATCTCTTGGCCACCCGAATGGCCACGGGACCGTTTCCGCATCCGATGTCGATTGCCCGCCCGTGCCCGTCCCAGTCCAGGCGTTCAACGAGCGAGTCCCACAGTTTCGCTTGGACGTTGCCGCCCCGAGGGGATTGCTGGTAGCGTCCATACGCAAAGAGCACAAACTCAGCGAGGGCCAGGACCGCGCCGATCACCAGGTAGATGAAGAGTAGAGACAACGCGAACAGGACAACGCTGGCGAGGCCCGCTGCGAGCAGAAGCTTCCACGAGACCCAATTGCCGTAGTCGGGCCCCTGCGGTGAGACTTTGCTCGCCATATCTTGTTCAACTGGGCGTGCTGCTATAAGTCTGACGTCGAATCTCGGTGGTTCTTTCCGCGTCGTCAGACCGATTGGACCCGTCGTCTGCTATGTCAACGACTTCAAAGCCGGCCCGGGGCTCTGAATGTGCCCGCGACGCCCGTGGTGAAGCCGAAGTACTCAACCACGACTGGACCGCGATCGGTTCCCCTTTGGGGAGTCCCCGTCCCCGTCCGCAAAGGCCAAGGTGCTCGCAGCCCTTCGTGGGACGTGGACGCGCTCCACCTCGCGGATCGCGACGGCAAGCCGTACTGCGGCGCCGAGCACGGCGAGGTCACCCGAAACCCACGCGATGTGGACTGCCTCGCGTGCAGCCGCCGGCTTCGCCAGGAAGAGCTGGAGGGGCGCCCGGGCGAGAGCGAGGGCGAGTGAGCCGCCGCCACCGGGTGGCGGACTGCAGGAATCGGCACCGCAGATGGTGTAAGGCGGTGCGTGCACCGCCCGGGGCGAAACGCGACAACCTTCAGGATACTTACGGGCTGGAACGTAGGTGTCGTTCATCTGCCCGCGAACATCAGGGAGCGAGGGCCGTGAAACCTAGGTGCCGGGACTCGAGACCCCGTTCAATCCAATCGGATTCCTGGACGACAAGGATGCGCACGACGATTCGCCGTGCCGGGGATCATGGCGTCGCACGAAAACCTTTCTTCCGTGAATGCGGACGCGGATGTAACGAATGCCGCCGGCATTTCACCCAGAGCGGACGCCCTTTACGCGGTTGCGGCACCCTAGAAGCCGTCGAACCGGGGCCTGATAGAACCCACGGTACCCGTCCGGCTCCGAGCTCCTAGCGAGATCGCACCCGAGGAGGAAATCAGGACTCGCCGGGTTCCCCACCCGGGCCCCCATCCATTCGGGGTCGCACCGGTGGGCGTTGGCTTGGCGCACGTCTCAAGGTTCCCTCTCCCGAATCGTCGCCAGAACGGAGTCCGTGGACATCAGACGGAGAGCGATCAAGACAGGCACGACCCGGATCTCGTACTGGTTCGGCCGACTTCCATCCTCCTGTCGAAGACGCAGGATGTGTCCCAACGCGAGATGCGACGCTTTGAACGATGCGTCGTATCCCGCGGCCACCAATCCTTCCAGAGCTGCCGTCCAAGGCCACATCGGGGGATGCGTCATGGCCCAGTCGCCGGCTTCCTCCAAGACGAAGTGCTCCAGGGCGGTGCAGCCTCTCCGGATGGGTTCCGAGCTGCGAGGCATGCCGTACCGGATCAGTGCTGAAATGGCCCTCTGCGTGGAATCGGGGTCCGAGTCACTCGGATCCGCTCCTTCGAGGCTCAGCCACATGCCAGAGGCCGACTGCATCGTCTTCAACCACTCGACGCCACCGATCGTGTGCGCGTCCTCTCCATAACCGGCCTCAACCGCGGCCTCGATGCAGTCCGCGGTGAGGATGGGCACTCCTTTTTCCGTGCTGGACCAGAACGGCACCGCGTCCTTGGGCAGATTCGGGTTCTCGTGCCAGCCTCCGTTCGAATTTTGCAAGGCCCAGAGGAACTTGACGCCTCCCGCGATCATGGGCGATTTCTTGTGGAGCACAGTGAGGTCGAGGATCGCCTCCCCGGTCGCACTGACGGTGGACACCTCGCCGGGGCCTCTCGAAAAGCCGCCATCCTTCTTCCGGAGGTCGTACATCTCCCGGACATACTTCTCGGCCGTCGGGCTTTTAAGAGCCCCGACCATCCTCAGGAGTCTCAGTTTTCTCCAGAGCGAAGCATGGTCCCAGAAGACCGCCACAGGATCCGCTTTGAACTCCAAGACTCCCCCCGATCCGCCGCCATCTCATTGCGGTCTTAAGAAGGTGGCGCACGCACCCCTCAAAACTCCAATTCGCAGCGCCGGGCGGTAATCCCCCCGGCCCTTTCCCGCGAAGCCGAATACCACCGACTCAACGCCCCTCGTGCCCCACCGACCCCGGGTTCGAGATCGCGTTCCTCTCAGACCGGATTGGCCGCAATGATCTCCACGTCTACCGACGTGGGGCTGCAGAATCCCGTGGCCGTGTGGTAGACCTCCTGAACGGCCTGCCCCGCAAGGATCGTGTACACATTCTGCCCGGCGTACCGCCCATCGACGAGGAACTCCACGGTCACCGACACGTTTCGGGTTCCGGAGTTCGTCAAGACGAAGAAGATCCGCGTGATCCCGGCCCCAACGAGGCTGCAGGAGTCGCCGTCAAAGATGATGTGCGACACGGTGACCGGCACGGACGTCGGTATGGTTCCTGCGAGGATCACGGCACCGGCAAAGAAGACAGCCACGATGACCATGATTACGAACGCGAGGAACCAATTCCCGTATCGTCCAGGCCTCTGCGGCGGAGGCGGCGCCTCCGCCAGGTAGCGGAGCTTGTAGGCCTCCCCGTCGAGGGTGCTCGAGCTGGGGAGAGGCGGAGC
>DASQGG010000115.1 GCA_035632695.1 Thermoplasmata archaeon | reverse complement strand
TCTACGTGCTCGGTGCTTCGGGCCTCTCCTTGACGTACGGGGTCAAGAAGTTCGCGAACTTCGCCCACGGGGACCTGATGACCGTCGGGGCCTACCTGGCATTCGTCGCGACCAGCTATTTCCAGCAGTCGATCGTGGTTGGGTTCATCTTCGCGGCCATCGGCGTTGCCCTCCTGGGAGTGTTCTTGGAGCTAGCGATCTTCCGCCGGCTTGACGGTCGGGGAGAGGTCGCGCCCCTGATTGCGTCCGTCGGCGTCGCGCTCGTCCTTGAGAACGTCCTCAATCTCACATTCGGCACGAGCCTCCAGTACCTCCCGGTGATGATTCCCCAGGACTTCGCCCTCGGCAACACGGGACTGCATCTGAATGCCGTCAAGGGCATCGCGACCGGGATCATCGCCGTCGCGCTCATGGTGTGCCTCCATGTCCTGCTCAATTACACGACCCTGGGCAAGGCCATGCGTGCCTGCTCGGACGATCTCGATCTCGCCCGCGCATCCGGGATCAACACCCGGAACATCGTGATGTGGACGTGGGCCCTGAGCGGGGCGTTCGCGGCCGTCGCGGGCGTCCTTCTCGCGATCATCGTGAACTTGGTACCCCTCCTCGGCTTCCACGTCCTCCTCTTCATCTTCGCCGCGGTCATCATCGGGGGCGTCGGTTCGCCGTCCGGAGCGCTCTTCGGCGGATTCCTGGTCGGCCTCATCCAGGTGGTTTCCGACGTCCCGCTCGCCTGGTTGGCGAATCAGGGGATCCTCCTGGGGGGCGTCGCGTACGAGCCTGCCGTCGCGTTCATCGTGATGATCCTCGTCCTGCTCTTCCTCCCGGATGGGATTATGGGGGCACGCCGTCCGTCCACGCGGTGGCGCGCGCGACTCCGGTCCCTGAAGACACGGGTCCTGAACCGGCCCCAGGGGGCGGAGTGACACGAGCTTCGACCCCCTGTTCCTCGCCGCGGCCAACTACTTCGTTCCGAGCACCTTGCTCGCGATCGCGGCGTTGGGCTTGAACATCCAGTGGGGGGAAACCGGACTCTTCAACGCGGGCGTCGCGGCCTTCGTTGGGATCGGTGCGTACACGTTCGGGATGTTCGCCACGGGTCTGGTTCCCCCCACGACCATCGGGGGCATCCCCATCACACCGGGACACTGGGGCCCTCCCATCCCGACCGACCTCCTGCTCTCGGTCCTCGTAGCCATGGCCATCCCCGCACTCGTCGGCATCCTCATCGCGATTCCGACCGTGCGGCTCCGGACGGACTACCTCGCGATCGCGACCTTGGCCTTCGCCGAAATCGTGCGCCTCGTGTTCAAGAACGAGCGCGAGTTCACCGGCGGGGACCAGAACCTGAACCTGATCCCCCGCCCGTTCCAGTGGCTCGTACCGCCGGGCCCCGTGTCCGACATCCTGTTCCTCGGCATCATCATGGCGATCCTTCTCGGCCTCCTGTTCTTCTTGAATTTCCTGTACCGGTCGCCATGGGGTCGGTCCCTCAAAGCGCTCCGCGAGGACGAGGAGGCCGCAGAGGCGATCGGCAAGGACACCTTCATGCTGAAACTCGGTGCCACGGGCATCGGGTGTGCGGTGATGGGGCTCGCAGGCGCCTTGTCCGCCTCGTACGCGCAGACCGTGGGCCCGGACCAGTTCGTGCCATTCTACACCTTCACGGTCTATGTGATCGTCATCCTGGGCGGCAGTGGCAACAACCGCGGCGTCATCGTCGGCGCGTACCTGTTCTACCTGTTCGAGTGGGGCGCGCAGGAGATCCAGGCGCTCCCGGGTATCCCGGGCACCGCCTCGACGACGATCGTCTTCGGAGAGACGATCGTGATCGGCCTTCTCCTCATCTTCTTCATCCTGTTCAGACCCGCGGGGATCATCCCCGAGCGGAAGTACATTCCCCCGGAGCCGAGGAAGACATGAGCGAGCCGATCCTCCGCGTGATGGACGTCCATCGCTCATTCGGCGGGATACGCGCTGTGGATGGATGCAGCCTGGACGTGCAACCGAATACGATCACCGGCCTCATCGGCCCAAACGGAGCGGGGAAGTCCACGCTGTTCAATATCATCGCCGGGCTGTACGCTCCCGATTCCGGCGAAATCGTCTTCCAGAGAGAGCACGTCGAAGGGCTCCCCGCCCACGCCGTCGTGCGACGAGGGCTCGTGAAGACGTTCCAGATTCCCCATGAGTTCCGGAATCTCACCGTCCTCGAGAACCTCCTGGTGGCCGCTCAGCACGTCCGTGGGGACCGCCTGATTGACCTCGTCCTGCACCCGCTCGGGATCCGCAGGGACGAGGCGGCGATCCAGAAGAAGGCCGAAGACATCCTCGGCCTCGTCGGACTGCGGCCGTTGCGCGACGAGTACGCGAAGAACCTGTCCGGAGGACAGAAGAAGCTCCTCGAGATCGCCCGCGCCATGATGGAGGAGCCGCGGATGATCCTCCTCGACGAACCCATGGCGGGAGTCAACCCCACCTTGGCCCAGAAGCTCCTGGAAATCATCGAGTCCCTGCGCAAGAAGGGCATGAGCTTCTTCCTGGTCGAGCACGACATGGACATCATCATGAAGCGCTGCGACTGGGTCATCGTGATGCACCAGGGTCGCACCCTGGCCCAAGGGAAGCCCGATGAGATCAAGGTCCACCCGCAGGTCATTGATTCCTACCTGGGAGGCTGACGCCACGGCCCTTCTCGAGATCCGGGACGTGCACGCGGGCTACGGCGAGACGGAGATCCTCCATGGGGTCTCCGCGGACGTGGGCCAGGGGGAAATCGTCGTCATCATCGGCCCGAATGGAGCGGGCAAGTCCACCCTGATTCGAGCCGTGATCGGCATCCTGAAGCCGACGAGCGGTTCTATCCGCTTCGCGGGGGCGGAGATCACCGGGTGGAACCCGGAGGACTTGGTCGTCCAAGGCCTCGCCTACGTGCCCCAGAACCGCAACGTGTTCCCGCGGCTGACCGTCCGGGAGAACCTGGAAGTCGCCGCGGTGAGCCGGAACCCGGGGTGGATGCACAAGGTCTACCTCCGGATCGGGCGAGCGTTGCGCGCGAACCGAGCGTCGGAGGCCACGGTGTTCCTTACCCCGGAACAGTTCGACGAGCGAATCGATCGAATCGTCGAGATCTTCCCGAACCTGAGGACCAAGCTCCGGCAGCCCGTGTCGACCCTGAGCGGCGGGGAGCAGCAGATGGTCGCGCTAGGACGGGGGCTCATCCTCGATCCACGTCTCATCCTCGTGGACGAGCCGTCCGCGGGGATGGCCCCGAAACTCGTCACGATGATCTTCCAGAAGATCGCGGAGATCAACCAGTACGGAACGGCCATCCTCCTTGTGGAGCAAAACGCGAAGCGTGCCCTCGCCATGGCGCACCGAGGGTACGTGCTCGAGATGGGTCGAAACCGGTATGAAGGAAAAGGAGAGGCGCTCCTCTCGGATCCCGAGGTAGGGCGCCTCTACTTGGGTGGTTAGCGGTTCACGACTCCCGGGCCACGACCGTCGCTGCGACCGGCGACCAGGTGAGCCCGCCCACGGACGCAGTCCCCACGCTCAACGATCCCACCGAGCTGACCAAGCTCGAGACGAGCGTCTGCGGGAAGATCTGCTTTATGATTGCGGCTCCCGTCGAGTTCGCGCCCCAGATGACGTACCCACTCAGGGGGTCCCCGTACTGGTTCACCTGGGTCCCGCCCGACGCGCCGACGTAGTTCACCGACTTCCCTTGGGAAATCGCCGTGAGCGCGGCGGACCATTGCCCGGGCAGGATTGTGGTCCCGCCCGAAACGGCCACCTTCTGAATGTTCGCCTTGATCGTGTCTCCGGTATAGCTCCCGCCGATCTGTGCGGCCATGGCGATCATGTACACCGCGTCGTAGTTCGTGTCATCGAACAGGGTGGGGGTGTGTCCGAACTTCGCCTTGAAAGAGGCTTGCCAGGCAGGGTAGTTCGGGCCCGTGATGCCGCCGTAGGCGCTCGGGGCGCTCCCCTGCCACACCGCCTCGCCGGCGCCGTACGTGGAGAAGAGCGCGGTGAGGAAGTTCTTTTGGTCGTACAGGCCCTCGGAGAACATCCACTTCACAGACGACCAACTCGCATGGGTCCCTAGTAAAGTGTTCCAGTTCTTCATCATCAGGACCCCGTCCGCCGGGTAGCCCGCCAGGTAGATCAGCTGTGGCGCGGGGGTCGCGCTCATGATCTGCGAGAGCTGGGTGGAGTAGTCCGTGGCCCCGGCACCGACCTCGGTTACGGTCACGATCGGGCTGTCCGTGACGTTGCCTCCGAACTTCTTGAAGGCGCCTGCGTAGACGCCCGCCAGCCCGGTTCCGTAGGCGTTGTTAATCCCGATGACGGCGGTGTAGTTGGTCGTCAGGTTGTGGTGTGCGTAGTACGCAGCCACGACGCCCTGAAGCGCGTCGGACGGCGCGGTCCTCGCCCAGAAGCCGTTCGTCAGGGTGAGGTTCGAGAAAATGGGCGACGTGCAGGAGCCAGAGATCTCGAACACGTGGTTCGCAGATGCGATCGGGACGACCTGTGCGCACTGACCGCTTCCGGTCGCGCCCACGATGGCGTTCACCTGGTCCGTCGAGATGAGCGCGCGAGCGGCGGCAGCGGCCGCGTCCGGCTTCGTCTGGTCATCCGTGTGGTAAATCAGGATTGGGTGCCCCAGGACGCCGCCTGCCGCGTTGATCTCAGCCACGGCCATGTCCGTGCCGTTCTGATTGTCCGGCCCGTAGGGGCTGAGATCTCCCGTGAGGGAGAGCACCGTCCCGATCCGCAGGCCCGGTGTGCTGAACACGCCCGCGTAGAACGCGATCGCCACGCCCGCGATCACGATGATGACGACCACCGCAATCGCGATCCACAAGGTTCGTCGACTCTTCTTCGGAGCGGGCGTGGGCGTCGGTGCCCCGCCCCCTCCGGCCGAGGGAGTTTGCTCCTCCATCCGATTTCCCCGTGTCCGCATCCTGCCTGGTCGTGATATACCTTTGCACGCATGCGGACGTTCTTCGAACTCGGCGGTCGTGCGTCGCTTTTCGGTAGGGCGAAGTCTCGGGGTCTGGAGTCGCCGTCAGCCGTTATATACGCGGAAGCTGATGAAGACGAAGAGCCGCCATGGTCTCGTTACCGGCGGGCGCTTCGCCCTTCCAGCTTGGTCCCCTCGACGCCTTCCTCGGGGCGCTCTGCATCGCGGCCATCGCGTCCCTGGTCATCTTCATCCTCATCGCTGTCTGGGTCTATCGGGACGCCCAGACGCGCGGCATGGACGGCAACATCTGGGCCATTGCCTTCGTGCTCGCGGGGTTCTTCCTTCCGTTCGTCGGCGGCCTGGTCGTCCTCATCGTTTATTTGATCGTCCGGGCGGAGCGCCCCGTCATGTACCCGGTCGGGGTGCCGGCGGCTCCGTATGCCGGCCCACCGACGTACCCGCCCCCCGCGCCGCCGCCGGGTGCGCCCCGGGTCCAGGCGGCCCCTCCCGCGTCCCTCCGTTGTCGCAGCTGCGGAACGCCACTCAACCCCGGCGCCGCGTTCTGCCCCTATTGCGGCACCCGAGTCTGAGCCCGCGATGCCTTTATGGCGGGAGAGCCCCTCTCCGCGGATCGGTGCCGGGATGAAGACCTCGGACGTCTCGGGATTCTACAAGAAGAGCCCCCAGGAACGCTGGCAGGTTGTGCGGGAGTTCGGGGATCTGTCCGAAGCGGAGATGGCGACGATCCGGAACACGGGGGCCCTCGCCTTCGACCAGGCCGACCGGATGATCGAGAACGTCGTCGGTGCCCTGCCACTCCCCCTGGGCATCGCGGTGAACTTCCGGGTCAATGGGAAGGACTACCTCGTGCCCATGGCGATCGAGGAGCCGAGCGTGGTCGCCGCGGCCTCCAACGCCGCCAAAATGGCGCGGGCCAAGGGCGGCTTCACCACGAGCTCCAGCGGGCCGATCATGATCGGGCAGATCCAACTCGTGAACGTCGCGGACCCGCATGGGGCCAAGATGACGATCCTGGCCCACCGGGACGAGATCCTCGCGCTGGCCAACGAGAAGGACCCCGTCCTCGTCAAGTTCGGGGGCGGCGCGAAGGATGTCGAGGTGCGCGTGCTGGACACGGCCCGCGGGCCTATGGTGGTCACGCACCTGCTCGTCGATTGCCGCGACGCCATGGGGGCGAACGCGGTGAACACAATGGCCGAGGCGGTCGCGCCCCACCTCGAGAGGTGGACCGGCGGCCGTGTGTACCTCCGGATCATCTCGAACCTGGCGGTCAAACGCCTCGCGCGGGCGCGGGCCGTGTTCGCGAAGGATGCCATCAAGACGGAAGACATCCCCGGCGAAGACGTGGTCGACGGAATCGTACAAGCTTTCGCGTTCGCGGATGCGGACCCGTTCCGCTGCGCGACCCACAACAAAGGGATCATGAACGGTGTGGACGCCGTCGTCGTCGCCACGGGCAACGACTGGCGGGCCATCGAGGCGGGTGCGCATTCGTACGCGGCATGGAAGTCCGGCGGCTATCGCTCCCTAACGACCTGGGAGAAGAACGCGGACGGCGACCTCGTCGGGACGATCGAGATGCCCATGCCCGTTGGGTTGATCGGGGGCGCCACCGCGGTGCATCCGACGGCCAAGGCCAACGTCAAGCTGCTGGGCGTGAAGACAGCAGCCGAACTCGCGGAAATCATCGCTTCGGTGGGTCTCGCCCAGAACTTCGCGGCGCTCCGGGCCCTGGCCACGGAGGGGATCCAGCGGGGTCACATGGGATTGCACGCTCGGAACATCGCGGCGACGGTGGGAGCCGTCGGCGACGAGGTGGATGCGGTGGCTGCGGTCCTGGTTCGCGAGCGAAAGATCCGGATGGATCGGGCCAAGGAAGTCCTCGAGGACATGCGAAAACGGAAAGCTCTGTAGTAATATATTGGACCGTGAATAATTCCAATTCGCCACGAATCGGTAGCAACTAAACAATAATACTGAGTACCGATACATAGTCTAATATTCAACCTGAAACCAGACTCCCATTTCAACGGGCGACTCCGTAGCATGGTCGCTCGCCGCCCGGGTCGCCGTCGTCGGCGCATCGTCCGATGCATAAGAGGTCATGAATAAAAATCCGGGATCAGCACGTAGCGGGAGGCGAACGCGTCGCAACCCGCTTGGTCACGTCAAATTCGCCCGACCGTCAGGCTTTTATACTCAAAGTTCA
>DASQGG010000114.1 GCA_035632695.1 Thermoplasmata archaeon | reverse complement strand
CACGACGTGGTGCCGTTGGCGAGGATCCAGGAGCCGTTGTTGACGCTCACCTGAACCCGCACCACGGCCACGTTGTCGGATGCAGTCCCTTGAACCGTGACGACGGTTGCGTTTAGGACGGCACCCCACGCGGGATACGTGATGACCACGGTCGGGGCCTCGTAGTCGGGCGGTGGGGGCGGTGGGGGCGGCATCGTTGGCGTGGCGTGCACCTCGTTCGATCGCGCTCCTTCCCCGATTGCGTTGGAAGCGGTCACCTCGTAGTAGTACGGCGTGCCGTTCAGCACGCCCGTGTCGACGTACCACTGCCTCAGTCCCGCGGACGCCAGGAACGACTCGGCCCCGGACGCGGTCCCCCGGTAGACGCGGTACTCCGTGAGCGTCGACCCGCCATCGTACGCGGGTGGGTACCAGCTCAGGTTGACCTGGTTCCAGGTGTTCGCGGTGGTGCCAACGGTTACGCGGACGTTTCCCGGTGCGGACGGTGCCGTGGGCGTGGAATTGACCTCGTTCGAACGCGGCCCCTCCCCGAGGACGTTCAGGGCGCTCACCTCGTAGTAGTACGTGGCGCCTTTCGTGGCAAACGAGTCTACGTAGGACGTGCCCGCGGTCGTGGTCAGGAACGTCTCGCTCCCCGACGTGGGCCCGCGATAGACGAGGTACTCGATGATGGGGTGCCCGCCGTCGTCGGCCGGTGGCTGCCAGCTCAGGAAGACGTTCTCCCCGGCGTACGTGAGGTCCATGTGTGCGCGAAGGCTGCACGGTGCCGACGGCTTGGACGGCGTGGCGGGCCCGTACGTGTAGGACCAGGTGTCGTTGAAGAGGTTCGACCCATAGCCGCCGAAGAGGATCGTCTGTCCGTGGACCGAGTCGTACGTCATCCCGGGATAGCCCCGGGACGGCGGACTTGCGGAGGGATGCTGCGTGGCCCACGCGTTGGACGTGATGTTGTACGACCAGGTCTTGTTTCCGCCGCCCCAGCCCTGGCCGAACAGGATCAGGTGGTCCGCGACGCTGTCGTAGACCATCGGGAGGTCCACGGGCGGCGGCGGGCTAGACGCCGCGCTCAGGTTCGTCCACGTGTTCGTCCCGTACTCGTAGGACCACGTGTCGTTGGCCACCGAGCACCCTTCCATGTAGCCGTTCGTGCAGCCCCCGAAGAGGAAGGTCCGGTCTGCCTTCGGGTCGTAGGCCATCGATGCGCCGAAGCGACTCGGGGGCGAGACCGCGGGCACCAACTGGGTCCAGTTGTCGTTCGTGTAATCGTAGGACCACGTCTGATTGGTTCCGAGGTAGAACACGTCGGGCGCGATGGCCCCGCCGCCGAAGAGGAGGACCCGGTCCGCCGCCGTGTCATACACCAGGTTGACGTCGTGGCGCAATCCCGGACTCGTGGCCGGGTTCATCCGGGTCCACGTGTTCGCATCGGGGTCGTACGCCCAGGTCAAGGCGGCACCGTGCGTGGGCTGGGTCTCCCCGAAGAGGATGACGCGATTCGCGTGGGAATCGAAGACCATGGCCGCCGTGGCAAAGCACACGCCGCAATACAGCTCCGGGTGCGTGGCGGGGGTGCGGTTGGTCCACCGGTTCGTCGCGGGATTGTAGGACCAGGTGTCATTGTAAGGTTTGGTGCCAGCCCAGCCCCCGAACAGGATCAATTGGCCAGATAGGGAGTCATAGGTAAGGAGAGGATCCCCGCGAGGCGACGGCGCGGAGGGTGGACTCAGGTTGGTCCAGGCATTTGCGGAACCAGCAGCCTGCGGTGTCCTCGCAAGGGGCGGCGCCGTCGAGGTCCTGGGACGCGCAGTGGGCGCAGGCGAGCCCAGGCCTGCGAGGAGCGTGGCTGCGACAATCGCGACCGTCACCGCGAGGACGATCATCGGCGTCCTACTCGCCCGGGATTGGGCCAATGCTCTCGCG
>DASQGG010000113.1 GCA_035632695.1 Thermoplasmata archaeon | reverse complement strand
TCGGTTCATCCGGGTTTGACCGTCGAGGAGATCCGGACCAACGTATCCTGGGAGCTTCGGGTGAGCCCCAAGGTCCGAACCACGAAGCCGCCTAGAAAGCGGGAGCTTCAAGTCCTCCGGACGAAGTGTGACCCCGAGGGCATCTTCCTCGGCACGTGAGCGGCCATGGCTCGAGCGGCACCACGCAGGCGAAGCACGGATTCTCCCGAGACCGCCGCGGAGCCGCGGGGTCCCCCGCGGACCCTGAGCGGCCTCCCCGTCGACGTCGTCGTGGGACCCGACGACGCGTCCGCGGACCGGTACCTCGCCCAGCGGGGGTTCCCGGGGGAACCGCCGTACACGCGCGGGATTCGCGCGACCATGTACCGGGGCCGGCTCTGGACCATGCGGGAGTACGCGGGGTTCGGGACCGCAGCACAGGCCAACCGCCGCTTCCGCTACCTCTTGGCCCAGGGGAACGAGGGCCTGAGCGTCGCGTTCGACCTGCCCACCCAGATGGGCTACGACTCGGACGCTCCGCTGGCCCGCGGCGAGGTCGGCCGCGTGGGGGTCGCGATCAGCAGTCTCGAGGACATGCGGACCCTCCTCGCAGGGTTGCCCCTGGACCGAGTGAGCACGAGCATGACGATCAACGCCACCGCACCCATCCTCTTGGCGATGTACGTGGCTGTCGCGGAATCCGGCGGCGTTCCCCGTCGCGCCCTCCGCGGCACGGTCCAGAACGACATCCTGAAGGAGTACATCGCACGGTCGACGTACATCTATCCCCCGGGTCCTTCCGTGCGCCTAGCGGTCGACCTGATCGAGTTCTGCAGCCGCGAAGTCCCCAAGTGGAACGCGATCAGCGTGAGCGGGTACCACATCCGGGAGGCCGGCGCCACGGCGGTCCAGGAAATCGCGTTCACCCTGGCGGACGCGGTGGCCTACCTCCAAGCCGCCGTGCGGCGGGGGCTCCGGGTCGACGACATCGCACCCCAGATTTCGTTCTTCTTCGACGTCCACATCGACTTCTTCGAGGAGATTGCAAAGTTCCGCGCGGCCCGACGCCTGTGGTCGCGTCTTGTCAAGGAGCGTTTCCATGCGGAACGTCCGGAATCCCTCGCGCTGCGCTTCCACGCCCAGACCGCAGGCGTCTCTCTGACGGCCCAGCAGCCGGAGAACAACGCGGTCCGAGTGACTCTGCAGGCCTTGGCGGCGATCCTGGGCGGGGCGCAGTCCCTCCACACGAACAGCATGGACGAGGCCCTTTCCCTCCCCTCCGAGAAGGCGGTGCGTCTGGCGATCCGGACCCAACAGATCCTGGCCCAGGAGACGGGAGTCGGGAACACCGTGGACCCCGTGGGCGGCTCGTACTACGTGGAGGACCTCACGGATCGTCTGGAGGCGGACGCGACCAAGCTCTTGACGGAGATCAATCGCCGCGGGGGCATGCCCCGTGCCATCGAGAACGGGTGGGTCCAGCGGCAGGTCGCGGAGTCCGCGTACCGACAGCAGCTGGCCCTCGAGGAACGGACTCGGATCGTGGTCGGCGTCAATGCGTTTGCGGAAGGGACCAACGGGGTGCCCGCCTACCGCTTGGACCCGCGAATGGCGGAGGAGCGCATGGCCCAGGTGGTCTCGTTCCGGAAGGCCCGGAAGACGGCCCGGGCACGCACGGCGTTGAAGGCCGTCGTGGAGGCGGCCGAAGGCGATGGCAATCTCGTGCCGTCCATCCTCGCGGCGGTCAAGTCCGGCGCAACGCTCGGCGAGATCAGCGACGGTCTTCGGGAGGTCTTCGGCACGTACCGAGCCCGAGGGGAGCTATGATCGGCCCCGTGGATCACGTGGGCGTCGCCGTGCGTCGCTTGGACGCCGCGGTCGAGCGATACGGGCTGCTGGGACTCGCCCTCGAGTCCATCGAGACGGTCCCGGCGGCCGGCGTCCGCGTGGCGTTCCTGAACGGGGGAGGCATCCACGTGGAACTCGTGGAGCCCGTGGATCCTGCCGGGACCGTGGCCCGCTTCCTGGAGAAACGCGGGGAAGGGTTGCACCACCTCGCCTTCGCGACCCAGGACATCGCCGGCGAACTCGGCCGCCTTGCGGGCGAAGGTTTCGAGCTCATCGACCCCGTGCCGAGGCCCGGAGCGCGGGGACGCCAGGTCGCGTTCGTCCATCCCCGGTCCGCGCACGGCGTCCTCATCGAGCTCGTTCAGCGCCCGTCGTAGGCCCCCGGACGCTCAGAAATTTTAGGCTAGCCGAAGCCGAATAGGTTTATTTCCCTGGGCCGGGTGCGCCGTTCCATGAGTCTGGAAGGCGCGGTCGCATCCTTCGGCTCCGCGATCATCGGAGCGGTGTTCACGTTCCTGGTGTTCCAGCAGTGGCTCTCCCACCGGAAGGCCTACCAGGCCGCCTGGTCGATCGGTCTCGCGATGTTCTCTATCGCCGCGCTCATGCAAGGGTTCGCCGAGACCTACGGTTGGAACGCCGGGATCTACAAGGTCTACTACTTCGTCGCCGCGCCTCTCGTGGCGGTCCTCGGCGTGGGCTCCGCGTTCCTCGCGAGCCGCCGGGGCGGACTCGCGTTCGCGCTCTACACGAGCATCTTGGCCGCGGCATTTGCCTGGGTGGTTTCGACCGCCACCGTGAACGTTGCCGCGTTCAACCTTCCCCTGCCTGCGGGCCAAGGCTTCGACGAGTCGGTTCGCCTTTGGTCCCCGCTCTTCACGGTGCCCGGGAGCCTCGCGCTGATCGGGATTGCCCTCGTCTCCTACTGGCGCACGCGACTCACGTTCAACGTGTGGATTGGCGTGGGCGGGATCGTCGCGGCGGCAAGCGGTTCCCTGGCCACGTTCGGGGTGACCTGGGCGCTCTACCTCGGGGAGCTCATCGGGATCGCTCTCATGTTCCGCGGATTCCTCGCGAGCCGCGAGCCGCAGCCCGCCGCACGCCCCACCTCCGAGCAGGTTCCATCGGCGTGAGCCGCCAACGTTGAAATAGCCTCGTGCCGGTCCGCCGACCGTGAAGACGGGAGAGTTCCACAATCCGGCCCGCAAGGTCGCCGGCCAGATGATCTGGCACTACGACGTGGTGGCATCCACCAACGAGACGCTCAAGGAGCTCCTCGACGAGGACGTCCCGGAGGGCCTGGTTATTTGGGCGGACCGCCAGGCGTCGGGGAAGGGACGCCACGGACGCGCGTGGGCATCGCCACCGGGAGGCCTCTACCTCTCCATTCTCCTGCGACCCAAGCAGGTCCACGCTCAGATCCTGGGACTCCTGGCCGGCATCCCTCTGATCAAGACCTTGCGGCACTTCGGCGTGTTCGCCGCCCTCAAGTGGCCCAACGACGCGATCTTCCAGGGCCGAAAGCTCGCGGGGATCCTTTCCGAGGGCGTGTACCGCGGGGACGCCTACCACGTGATCCTCGGCGTCGGAATCAACACGAATATGGATCTCGAACGGCTGCCCCCGGACGTCCAGAAGCGGGCCACGAGCCTGAAGAGGGAGGTGAACCTGTTCGTGGCCAACGAGGAGTGCCTCGAATACTTCTTGGAGCAGATAGACGACGTGTACTCCCGCTACCTCCACACGCCCGCGCCGCTCATGATGAAGGAATACCGCGGGGCGTGCGGCACGATCGGGAAGCGGGTGTCTGTGGAGACGCCGCAAGGAAAGGTCGTCGGGAAGGCGTTCGATATCGCCCCCACGGGCGCGCTCCTCGTGCTCGACGATCACGAGGTGCGGCACGAGATTGTGGACGGCAGTGTCGAATACGTGGCCTGAGGGCGGCGAGGTTCGGCGAGCCGCAACCCTTTTGCCGTCTTCGCGCCATCCGCCCGCCACGGCCAACCCATCCCGGCGTCAGGACTGGGCCAAATTCGGTGCGGGCCTCGTGCTGACGGTTGTCGTGTTCGCGGCCTTCTCGGTGCCCGTAGGGCCGCTGCCCCCGCTGGGCTCGCTCCTCGATCCGACCACGGGCCTGTGGTCCGTCGCCTTCGGCGGAAGGGGGCTGCAGTCCCAGACCCTCCATGTGCCCGGCCTCTCCGCCGCGGTCACGATCGTCCGGGATGTGGCAGGAGTACCCCACATCTACGCCTCGAACATGACGGACGGCTGGTTCGCGCTCGGCTTCGTTCACGCCCAGGACCGCCTGTGGCAGATGGACATCCAGTCCCGTG
>DASQGG010000112.1 GCA_035632695.1 Thermoplasmata archaeon | reverse complement strand
TGGACTCCTCCATGCGCATGGCGTGCGGCATGGCATCCCTCGACGGAGGAACCTATTCGCTCGCCCAGGGAAATAACTTGCGACCATACGCCACAACAGCGAAGCCATTCTTGGTCTTGGCGATCGAGTCCGAGGCACCTCCCTCGAGGGGTTCCGTCGGCCGAAACCCGGCGGACGGAATCGACCGCAGGCTGGACACGATTTGTACACTGCCCCTGTCTAGGGATGGGTCCGGTCCGCGGCAAGCCATGGCCTGGCTTCCTTCACCACCCTGAAAGCGACGATCTTTCCGCGCGCGAGCGAGGGTTCCCGAGGTTTTCTCGGATCGCGATCGGCGGCAGTCCCAACGCTGTGGCGGCGTTTTACTCGCCTTCGCTCTCGCCCGGGCGTCCATCCAGCTCCGCTTGGCGAAGCCGACGGCTGCAGTCGAGACAGTCCACGTCCTACGATGCCGCGGGAGGACCTTGGCCTTTGCGGACCGGGACTGTCCAGGCGGTACCGGAGAGGGTGAGGGCGGTTTGGAGCGCTTCGTGCCTCCTCTACGCGGGTGCGCGCTCCGTGATGGGATCGCCGCGTCGGATGACGCCTTCGCGGAGGACCCGTGCGTACCAGCCCCTTCGGCCCGTCATGACCTGGAGGAACGCAGGACCCTTCGCCGCGCCGACGTACGGGAGGAGGTACAGGTTCGTGCACGGGTCGCATCTCCGGGAGATCTGGATCTCGGCCCGGCCCACGCGGTACGTCGTTCCGGGAGCCAAGCTGGCGTACGGAATCCCCGTCGTCGTGAGGTTCTCCCCCAGGTCGCCGGGCTCGATGGGCCAGCCCTCCGCATTCAGCTCGCGGATCGTCTCCAAGGGCATCAGGAGGAGGGCCGCATCGGGATCGTCGTGCTGCGTTTCATGCCGATAGCGGTTGAAGTCGCCTTCGAGGCCTCCGCGACGCGCCCAGGCGGCGTCCACGGATCCCTTGGGCAGGCCCTCCTCGGTCGGAGTCTCGGGCTTCACGTTGATGCGGTGGACACGGCCTTCCATGGTCCCCGGTATCCGGGCCGCGGACAAGAAGGCTTGCGCGCACCTCGGCCGCGCTGTGGTGTACGCTCGGAAGCGTTCTCGTGTCTGGAGTCCATGGAACTTCTGAGGCGAGGGGTTCCTGCGGTCAGGAACGGAATCCACGGAAGGCCGCCGGGGTGGATCAGGAGGAGGCAGGCGTCGGCGAGCAGCCACCCGAACCGCCCGCGGATCTCGGCGACTCGGATTCCTGGGCGAAGAGCCCCTGAGGAATGGCGGGTAATGTCGAAAACGCTTCATGCGGGGAGGCAGCCTCGGATGCCGTCGTTCCCGCTTTGCCCCGCGGGGTGCGAGGCGTCCGCTCCCCTGGGGTTCGCTCGCACCTGCGCGGAGCGACCGGTAGCGGCCCGCCCAGCCCCGGCACCCGCTCCGGGCAGACTCGGGCAAGTCTCAGGGACGAAAACAAGCGACGCGGGTTGATAACCTGCCATCGGTCCTGCCATCTCCATGAATCCGTCCCAGATGATCGGGAGTCCGTGGGTCACGTACATTGCGGGCGCCGTGACCCTGGCCTATTGCGCCGGGCTCGGGTGGCTCGTCTTCTCCATCTACCGGATGACGCCCGAGCTCCTCCAGCTCCAGCTGTTTCGAAAGGTGCGGGGTCTGCAGAACAGCGTGACGACCATGGGGCTTGGACTCATGGTGTGGATGGTCATGACCACCCTGTTCGTGGCGGACATCACGCTCCCCGACCCCGTCTGGATTCTGGGTCTCGTGTTGGCCGCCGGCCTCCTGGGCCTGGGGATGTACCGATACGCGAGGGTGATGAGCATCCCACGGACCCCGCCCGGGTCGTAAGGCCACAGGGAGGGCTATGACCACCGTCGAGGTCACCTTGAACGCCCAACTGGCGTCGGTCCTGGAGCGGATGCGCCGGTCGGTCGAAGGGATTTCCGCGGTCGGGCTGGCGGATGCGAACGGTCTTCCCATCGCCTTCCTAGGCCCGTCGGCGGAGAAGGGCGCGGCGACGGCAATGGCGGCCCTGCTCGTGAGCGCCGGCCATCGGGCCGCCGAGGCGCTGGGGCTGCCCAGCGTCCGGGAGGTTCATGTCTATGTCGACGGCCCTGTCTTTCTCGTGTGTCCCATCGAGGATCGGTTCACGCTCGTCGTGATTCTGTCCGAGGAAACGAACATCGGACTCGTCCGGCTTGAGATGGAGAAGGCCGCGGCAGAAATCCACGCCATCGTCGCGAGCCGATGAACCCGGCGAGGTCGGAGCCGCAGCGTCAGCGGGTCGGAGATGGGTCGAACGCGGGTCGAGGCGACCCCTTCACTCGGAGGACGCTACAAGCGACGCTAGCGAAACGTGGTCCGGCGAGTCCCCTGCCGCCGGGCGCTTCACGCACTGCCTGCACCTGCCGGGGGCGTGCACACGTCCATCCGGCACTGGGATGTAGAATTCATCGCCTGCATGCCGGACAAAGATCGTTTCCTGGGTGGCCTCGACGTCGTAGGCTACTATCGCACCGGGGGGACCGTCTTCTTCATCTTCCGCCAGGGACGGTATTCGGTCGTGGTAACCGCGGAGCTCACGATGGTCCCATCCGACGACGGAGCCGCCTGGTTCAAGGCGGAATGCGAGTTCCAGGTCCGACCCACCAAGGATATGCTTTCGTACAGGACGGGGAGGGGGCGATGGAGGGAGAGAGGGCAAATCGAGGGCTACGGAAGGAGCGAAGATGAAGCCATCCTGGCGGCCGTAAACCTCTTCGTGGATCGGCTGGGCTCCGATGTCCACGGAGGCGGCCCGCAGGCGTAGCGCGGAGACCGACGGTGTCCGAGGGGCCTGGTCCTCCCCGGGGTCGCAGCTTCGGTCGGAATGCCGTTTGTTTAAGGCGCAGACGCGTCGTAGAGTCCGCCGACGGGCGAACGGGGCATGTTGCCTTACGACGATCGAATCCGGCTCGCCACCTCCCTGGGCCTGAGTCTCTACGAGGCCCGGGCCTACGTCGCCTTACTCGAACGCGGCGAGGCGCGAGCGAACGAGATTGCGACGGCGGCGCAGGTGCCGCGGGGCCGGATCTATGAGGTCCTCGACTCGCTCCACGAGAAAGGCTTCCTCTCCGTCGTGCCCGTCCGGCCACTGCGGTACCGCCCCGTGGCCCCCGAAGAGTTCGCTGCCCGGAGGAGGCAGGAGCTGCGGAAGGCGGAGCGTGAGCTCGAGGATACCGCCTCGAGGCTCATGTCGGAGGTCTCGCCCCGCCCCGCGCCGGGTCCCACGGGCGACTTCCTGTTGTTCCGCAAGCGGAGGGCCGTCTACCGCAAGGCGCGGGAGATGATCGAGGGGGCTCGGACCGAGGTGCTCGTGAGTTCCTCCGAAATGTGCCTCGTGCGAGGTCGGCAGATCCTCCTGGACGCCTACCGCGCTGCGGCGAAAGCGGGCGTCCGCGTCCGCATCCTGGTGAGGGTCACCGGGCCGAATCGAGAGGCCGCGGATGCGTATCGCCGGTTCGCCGAGGTACGGCACACGGAGCTTGGGAACCGGGGGACGTCGATCGTGGTCGCGGACCGCCGAGAGGTCCTCCTGTGCCACTGGAACCCAGACGACGCGGATCCGTTCGTCGGAGACGACGTGGGCCTGTGGTCGACCAACCCGGGGATCGTGCAATCGTTCCACGACATCATCGAGGACGCGTGGAAGAGCGGGATAGATCCCGAGGCCCGTTTTATCGGACCCGAGGCGGTTCGACCGCCCAGCGTTCCCGAGATCGCGGGCGGAGCGTCGTGAACGGGGCGTGGCGCGCGGAACCCCTGGAGAGCCAGAACGCGGACCTGCGCACGCTCGGGATCCCGGAGCCCCTGCGGGTACCCAAGCGGGCCATGGCCCCCGCCGTTATTGCACGTCGAATTCGTTCCCTTCGGGGTCGAGTAGGGTGACGAAGTACTCGTCACCCTCCTTCTGGGCCTGGATCCTCGTCGCCCCGAGCCCGAGGGCGAGGATGCGCTCGACCTCCGCATCCACGCGGCGTCGTCGTTCAGCCTCCGGCGTCTTGCGGCCTCCGCTCGCGTTCACGTCCAGATGCAGGCGATTCTTCGCGGGCTTGGGCGTGTCCATCCTCTGAAAGTAGATCCGCGGGCCTTGCCCTTCGGGGTCGACGACGGCGCTGGCATCGTTCCATTCCTCTTTGGGGACGCCGATGGACGCGAGGAATGCCTCCCATGTCGCGAACCCTTCGGGAGGATCCTGAACCTTGTAGTGAAGGGCCGCGGCATAGAACGTCGAGAGGCTTTGAGGGTCCTTGCAGTCGTAGACGATCTGGACTCCGAGTGCCATGACTCGAAGCGATGCGGTTTCCTACTAAGATCTTTCGGGGAGAGGCCCGGAGGTGGGGTCCGTTCTCTTGAGCGCAGACGGGCGCACGTGGGGCGGCGAGGTCCGCGTGCTCGGCCTCGCACGTGCCTCCACGGAGGACGGCTCGACGCCGAGGCAACGGTGTCGGAGCTCACGACCCGCACCCAGGCGGCAGCACCGAACTTTGCGGAATGGCCCCTCGTCCCTCCCGTGTGGATTGACATCTTCCGGCATGGGAGGCGGCCTGTCCGAAGGATCGTCCGAAGCGCAAGGGGGATGAACGCCCTTCGACCCCCAGGGTGAGGAGCGGGTGCCGACCCGCGGGCCGGATTCCACGGACGCGCGGGTGTAGGTTGGTACTGTCGGAAGCCGTTTATCCCTGGATCCGCCTGCTGGATGGGAGCGATCTCCCATTTCCCCGGAGGCCGCCGGAGTTGCGCCCCGTGCGCGCTGGGTTCCGGCGGCCTCCACCCTTTGTGGTCCCCGAGCCGATTCGTGGGATCTCGGTACTTCCATCGACCTCGGGGAGCCGGAGGAACGGTCGCCCACGCTGGTGGCCATATCGGCGGAGGAGGCGTTGGCCCTCGGTCTCGTGCACGCGGTCGTCCCCAGCGGGGACCTCCATGCGCGCACCTCGGCGCTGGCCACGGACCCCGCGACGAAGAGCCGTCCCGCTCTGATGGCGGCCAAGCGCGCCTTGAATCAGGTATCCGAATTGCCGTTGCGGGCGGGTCTCGAGTACGAGCTCGACAATTGGACGCTCCTGTTTGGCAATGAGGGACAGCGAGAGGGCATGACCGCCATCTTGGAGCGCCGAAAGCCCAAGCACGCGTAATCCGCCCGACGAGAGGAAGGGGAAGACGTCTGAGGTCGTCGGCCGAACGCGGATCGGCCCACGTTTGCCGTGAAATCGAACGCTTCGCTGCGCACGCTCACGGTGCTTCGAAGACCTCTGCCTGGACGACGCCCGACCTCGCCAAGTTCTTAAATACGGATGGGGAACTCGACCGTGGGGCGGTGAGCGCGATGCGCGGGCTGACGTTGGAGGACTCCTGGGAGCTGGCGTTGAAGATTCACGACCTCGCGGAAATCGGGAGCGCCGAGGTCCGGTCGAGTTCCATGCTGGTCGACCTCCTCCGGGACCACGGCTTCGAGGTCGAGTGCCCCTACAAGGGCATCCCCACCGCATTCCGGGCGGAGCGGCGCGCGGGCTCGGGGACGCCCGTGGTCGCGTTCCTCGCGGAGTACGACGCCCTCCGGGGGATCGGCCACGCCTGCGGGCACAACCTGATCGCCTCGTCCGTGGTCTCCGCGGCCATCCAGGCCAGCACGGCCCTCCGGAACGGACGGGTGGTCGTGATCGGGACCCCCGACGAGGAGGGCAGCGGCGCGTGGGCGGGCTCCAAGATCCTCCTCGCGGACCAAGGCGCGTTCTCGGACGTGGACTTCGCGATCACGTCCCACCCCGGGGACCGCTGGGTCGCGGCGGGGCAGACCCTCGCGGTCCAGGACCTCGAGGTCACGTTCCACGGGGTCGCGGCCCACAGCGCGGCGAATCCCGAGGAGGGCCGGAGCGCGCTCGACGCGGCCCTCCTCACGTACACGGCGGTGAACATGCTCCGGCAGCACGTGCGGAGGGACGCGAACGTTGTGATCCATGGGGTCCTCCGCGAGGGCGGGCAGGCCTCCAACGTGACCCCGGACAAGGCGGTCCTCGTGTTCGGGATCCGGTCGTCCGACCTCGCGTACGAGGAGGCGTTGATCGAGCGGTTCCAGGAGATCGTCCGGGGCTGCTGCCTGGCCACGGGGACCACGTCGGACGTCGCGTTCGTGGGTCCCCTGTTCTCCACCACGAAGGTGAACCGCACGCTCGCCGGGTACATGCAGAAGTGCCTCGTCCGGCGGGGCGTG
>DASQGG010000111.1 GCA_035632695.1 Thermoplasmata archaeon | reverse complement strand
GAGCGCGTCGCTCGCCCCGCCTTGGAAGGTCACTTCCCGACACGCTTGAACGTGCCCTCGAGGACGTCGAGACCGGCGTCGAGCACGTCCTCCTCGATGGTCAGCGCGGGGATGTACCGCATGCCCGAGTCGCCGCACGTGAGCAGGATGAGCCCGTGCTCGTAGGCGTCCTTCTCGATCGCGTCGCGGAGCTTGGGGTTCGGGTGGTTCGTTCGCCGGTCCGTGACGAACTCGGTCGCCTGCATCATGCCGAGGCCCCGTCGATCCCCGATGAACTCGAACCGTTCCTTCATCTCGTCGAGTCGCGTGGCCATGTGCGCGCCCAGCTTCGCGGAGCGCGCGACGAGCCCCTCGCTCTCGATCACGTCGATGACCGCAAGGGACGATGCTGCGGCGACGGGGTTCCCGCCGTACGTGTTCGAATGCTTCCCGGACATGGGGAAGTCCATCTTCGCATCGAAGACCGCGACCCCGATCGGGATGCCGCCGCCGAGGGACTTCGCAAGGACCATGATGTCCGGGATCACGTTGGAGTGGTCGATGCCCCACATCTTCCCCGTGCGACCGAATCCGGTCTGGACCTCGTCCGCGATGAACAGGAAATCGTTGTCCTTCGCGATCTTGCCGATGCGGTCGAGCCATCCGGGCGGCGGCACGATGTAGCCGCCCTCGCCCTGCACGGGCTCGACGAAGACCGCGGCGAGGTCCTCAGGGGGCGCGATCGTCTTCAGGTAGACGTCCTCGATGATGTTCGCGCAGTGTAGGTCGCAGGACGGGTAGGTGAGCTTGTAGGGGCAGCGGAAGCAGTACGCGAACGGCACGTGGACAACGCCCGGCATGGTCGGGAAGAAGCCGCCCCGCTGCTTCGCCTTGCTCGCCGTGAGGGCGAGCGCGCCCTGAGACCGTCCGTGGAACGCGCCCAGGAACGCGAGGAACATCTGCCGCTTCTTGTAGTACTTCGCGATCTTGATCGCGGCCTCGTTGCCCTCCGCCCCCGAGTTCGCGAAGAACGTCTTCTTCGCGTGCTTCCCGGGTGTGATCTCGGCGAGCTTGTTGGCGAGCTGGGTCTGGACGTCGTAGTAGTAGTCCGTGCCCGCGAAGTGGGTGAACTCGCCCGCCTGCTTTCGGATCGCCTCGACCACCTTGGGATGGGACAGGCCGACGTTCAGCACGGAAATCCCGGAGGCGAAGTCGATGAGCAGGTTCCCGTCCACGTCCTCCACGATGGCGCCCGAGCCGCGCTTGATCACGATCGGTGCGGACTTCGTCGTCGTCGCCATGTACTTCTTATCGCGCTCGATGACCTCTCGCGCCTTCGGGCCAGGAGGGGTCACCTTGATGTCGGGAACCTTCACCGAACCACCTGGGGGTGCCTATTCCCGGTGCTCTCATTAAGCTATGGTAAGGAGTGCATGACGGAGTCGGGTCGGCTACGCTTCGAGGACTACTTCACCGCCCCGATTCGCATGATCGTCGTGCCGCATACGGGACACTTGCCCTTCGTCGCGGGTTTCCCGTTCTTCAGCGTGACCGCGGCGGCGTCCTTCATCTCGCGCTTCGCCTTGCACTTCACGCAGTAGGCTTGTACCATGAGTTCCACCGCGGCGCTGCAAACTCGGTCGGCGGATAAAGATATGGGCGAGAAAGGCAAACGCCGAAATTTGGCCGCGATGTCCGAAACGGCTCCGTTGTGAAGTTGATTTTCTCCGGGCAACTGTTATATAACCACGGCCCGACTCCCGCGCGAAGCCTATGACCTACCCGGGCTATCCGCCGCGTCCGAGCCGCCCCATTGGGGTCGCGATTCTGGCCGTGCTCATCATCCTCGTGGGGGCCGTGTTCCTCTTGGGAGCGATCGGTCTGTTCCTGCTGGCGGGCTTCGCGGCGTTCCGGGGACTGCCGACCTTCTTTGGCCTCGGCGGGGCCGTTCTGGGCGCCGTATTCCTGGTCCTTGCCCTCGTGTTCATCGGGGTCGGTTTGGGGTTGTGGCACCTCCGGAGCTGGGCCTGGTGGCTCGCGATCATCGTGCTGATCGTCTCGATCATCGGGAGCCTGGGGGACGTCGTCGGCCTCGTCATCCCGCTCATCCTGTTGGTCTATCTCCTCCTGGTGCGGCAGCACTTCCGGTGAGAACAGGGCGATCGCGCCGCATGTGAGGTCCGCTTCAGCGGGGGACCCGGCCAGGTGCGGCGCTCGTCCAAGAGGTTCCTTTCGGCCCCATTCTCTCCATTAGGGGCTTTTATCACAACTTTTTTATAATGGCCCTAGGATTGGCGCCCAAGATAAGGAGGCGTGCCGTGGCAGAGAAACCGACTGCAGCGTTCGTGCTATCGTTGATTGGTGGCATCTTCGGCCTTTTGGGGGCACTGGTCTGGCTGGCCTTGGGAGCGTTCATGGCGTTCTTCCCGACCTTCGGACTCGGCGTGACCCTGCTCGGCGTGATCGGCGTGATCTTTTCCATCATCATGATCCTCGGGGGCGTGATGATGTACACGAAGCCGGAACAGCACGTGATGTGGGGCGCGATCGTCCTCATCATGTCGATTGTGAGCATCCCGTTCACGTTTGCCGGGATCATCATCGGCTTCATCTTGGGCCTAGTGGGCGGGATCCTCGGCCTCGTGTTCAAGCCGTCCATGCCCATGGCGGCCCCCTACGCGCCGCCGATGGCGCCGCCGCCTCAATAACCGCGAACGGACCGCCCGGAACCCCCGGGCGGAATCTTTATATTTGCCGGCCCTGTCAGCGCACGCCTCGGGGTTCTCCATGCGCTACACGCGATTCGAGCGAGCTCGTATTCTTGGCGCCCGCGCGTTGCAGATCTCCCTGGGCGCGCCCGGAGTCCTCGACGGGTCGTCCACGGAGATCGACCCCATGCAGATTGCGTACCGGGAATTCCAGGCCGGGATCGTGCCCATGACCGTCCAGAGGTTCCCGCATGGCCGCGATTGAACGCGCCACGATCCGCAAGATTCTGGACAGCCGAGGCCACGCGACCGTCGAGGTGGACCTCCAGGCGGATGGCCGTTTCCGGGTCGCCGCGCCCTCCGGCGCGAGTACGGGCGCCCACGAAGCCCAGGCGTTCCCGCAGGGCGGCGTGGAGGCGGCGTTGCGCCTCTTCGCGAAGGACGTGGCGCCGCGGCTCCGGGGCCGTAACGTGGCCGACCAGGAAGGGCTCGATCACCTGCTCCGCGAAATCGACGGCACACCGAACTTCTCCCGGATTGGCGGTGACGTTGCGGTCGCCGTGTCCCTTGCGAACGCGAAGGCCGCGGCGTCCGCCGCGGGGCAGCCCCTGTACCGGTTTCTCGGAGGCTCGGACGCGCGACGGATGCCCTTCCCCTTCGGCAACGTGATCGGCGGCGGGCGGCACGCCGTGGGCGGGACCACAATCCAGGAGTTCCTCGTGGTGTCCCAAGGCCCCACGGTCGTGGAGAATGTGTTCGCGAACGCCCGCGTCCACCATCTGCTCAAGGACGCCCTGGCCAAGAAGTCCCCAGGGGTGTCCCTGGGCCGCGGCGACGAAGGCGCGTGGGTCGCGAAGCTCGACGATGAGGAAGCCCTCGGTCTCGTCGCGGACGCCTGCGAGGCCGTCGAGCGGGACGTTGGCTTTCCCGTGCGTCCCGGCATGGACCTGGCCGCGTCCGAGTTCTTCTCGGAGGGGCGATACCGCTACCGGCGGAGGACGCTGACCCGGGACAAGCAGATCGAGTTCGTGGAGCGGCTCGTGACGGACTATCGCGTGTACAGCCTGGAGGACCCGCTCGACGAGGAGGACTTCGAGGGGTTCGCGCAGCTCACCGAGGCGATCGGGAAGACGTGCGTGATCATCGGGGACGACATCTTCTGCACGAACGTGGCGCGGCTGCAGGAGGGCATCGCCGCCGGGGCGGGAAACGCTATCCTTATTAAGCCCAATCAAATTGGGACGCTGACCGAGACGCGCGCCACGGTGGAGATGGCCCGGAGCGCCGGGTACGCCACGATTGTCTCCCACCGCAGCGGCGAGACGACGGACGACACGATCGCCCACCTCGCCGTGGCCTTCGGGTCCCTGGGCATCAAGACGGGGACCGTGGGCGGCGAGCGGACCGCGAAGCTGAACGAACTCATCCGGATCGAAGAGGAACTTCACGAGGGAACCTGATGCAAGAGGAAGAGCAGACGGGCGTCCAAGGACTGCTCGTGCCCGAGGACGTGTACCTGACGTCGGGCGTGCACATCGGCACGCAGCAGAAGAGCGCGGACATGAAGCCCTTCATCTACAAGGTGCGGATCGACGGGCTCTATGTCCTGGACATCAAGAAGACGGACACCCGCATCCGCGAGGCGTCCAAGTTCCTCGCCCGGTTCAAGCCGGACAGCATCCTCGTCGTCGCCGCGCGACAGTACGCGCAGAAGCCTGCGAAACTCTTCGCGAAGGCCATCGGCGCTCAGGTCCTCGCGGGGCGGTTCGTCCCGGGCACGCTGACGAATCCGAACCTTCCCGAGTACATCGAGCCCGAGGTCATCACGGTCACTGATCCCGCGGCGGACCAGCAGGCCCTCCGCGAGGCGTTGAACGTCGGCATCCCCGTGGTCGCCCTCTGCGACGCAAACAACGAGACCCGGTATGTCGACCTCGTCATCCCGACGAACAACAAGGGGCGGCGCGCCCTGGCCACCGTGTACTGGCTCCTGACCCGGGAGATTCTGAAGACACGCGGCACGGTCAAGGCCGACGAAGAGTTTACGCCAACCATCGACGATTACGAGGCGTCCCTCTGACGGGTCGTCTCGGATGCGCTATCCTGCGGTCGCCGGTGCGTTCTACGAGGGGAGCCGGGAGTCGCTCCTCCGCCAGATCGAGCTCTGCTACACGTCCAAGCTCGGACCCGGCAGCCTTCCCAAGCCCGCGCAAGGACCGCGGCGCCTCGTCGGCCTCGTGTGCCCTCATGCGGGGTACCAGTACTCCGGCCCCGTCGCGGCGCACAGCTACGCCGCCCTCGCCGCGGACGGCTTGAGGGCGTCCTACATCGTCCTGGGACCGAACCACTACGGTGCGGGCGCCCCCTTAGCCACGACCCACCATGACTGGGAGACGCCTCTGGGGGTCGTTCCCGTGGATCCGGATCTCCTCCATGCCGTGTCCATCCCGCCCATCGAGGACGACGTGGCCGCGCACCGCCACGAGCACAGCATCGAGGTGCAGCTCCCCTTTCTCCAGCACCTGGACACCCGCGTGCGCTTCGTGCCCGTGTGCATGGCGTTCCAGGAGTACGAGCTCGCAGCGGAGGTGGGCGAACTCGCCGCGGAGGCGGTCCGCGACCGGGACGCCCTCGTCATCGCGTCCTCGGACTTCAGCCATGTCGGGCCGAACTACAACCAAGTCCCGCCGCGAGGGAAGGCCGCGCCCGCGTTTGCGAAGGAGCAGGACGGGAAGGCGTTGGACCGGATCCTGGCCCTCGACCCGAAGGGCCTCCAGGACCGCGTGGCGCGGGACAACATCTCCATGTGCGGCTACGGACCCGTGACCGCGATGCTCGTGGCCGCCAAGAAACTCGGTGCCACCCAGGCGAAACTCCTGCACTACGGGAGCTCGAGCGACGTGAGCGAGGACCGCGACATGGCCGTGGGCTACGGCGCCGTGGCCGTCTATCGTTGAACCCGCGTTTCCCGGTCAATCCAGTCCAGGTACGGAGCGTAGCCCGACTCCATGGGATACGCGACGATGCACGGGACCGCGTACGGGTGCGCCTTTCGGACCGCCTCAATGAGCCGCGGGACGAGCGCTCGCCGCGTTTTGAAGACGAGAACCACTTCCTTCGCTTCCTCGAGGGAGCCCTTCCACCAGAACACGGACTCGATCGGGGAGAGGTTCGCGCAGGACGCGAGCCGTGCCTCCAGGACGGCATGCGCGATCCGTCGCGCAGACGTGCGATCGGGTGCGGTCACGTAGGCCATGGCATGGGTTCGATCTCGGGTACGGGCAGCGGACATGCGGTCCCTCCGGGAAACTTATCAACCGGGGGAATATGGACGATGCGCTTTTATGTCGCCCGCAAGGTCCGCGAAACGGGCCCCGATGCCGATCGTCCTGATGTCCGAGGTCGTCGCCGCCCTTCGGGCGACGCTGGGCAAGCGTGGGATGCCCGAGGAGGAGCTGCGGATCCTGGCGGAATACCTCCTCTCCTTCTTCGGATTCGAGACGGAGGTCATCGACAACAACCTCGACGTCGCGGACCGCGACGTGTTCTACATGCTCGAGGAGGAAGGCCTCCTCGGGACGCGGCAGGAGGAGGTCCTGATCAAGAAGGGAAAGACCTGGCGCATCCACTATTGGGTGCTCCGGGTGGACCGGATCAAGGCCCTGGCGAAGAGCGCGGCGACCCGCCCGACCCAGGATGCGTTCGCCGTGTACAAGGACGTCCCGGATGACGTGTGGGCGCGGCAGTTGCCGGCGCACTAACTGCCCGGGATGGTTTAAATAGACCGAAGGGCTCGTCAGAGGCCACCGATGGCGGACTGGACGCCCTACCTGATAGCAATCGCCGCGGTGGCCCTCTGGCCCGCGTTCTTCTTCTACCTCCAGCGAAGGAAGTTCCTCGAGCCACGCAACGTGACCCTCGCCGGCCCTATCGTGATGTGGAAGACGGGGCGCGGCCGGGCCCTGATCGACCGGCTTGCCCGACCCAAGCGATTTTGGCGGGCCTTCGGCGATCTCTCGATCGTCCTCGTCGGCGTGACGATGGTCGCCGTCACGGTCCTCCTGCTATGGGAGGCCACGCTCGTGCAGAGCGCGGCGGTCCGGGCCAACCCGCCGTCGCCGGACCTCCTGCTTGGACTCCCGGGCATCAATCCCGTCATCCCCCTGGGCTACGGCGTGTTCGGGCTGGCCGTGGCGATTGTGCTTCACGAATTCTGCCACGGCATCTTGGCCCGCGCGGTCAACATTCGGGTGCGGTCCGTGGGCGCGATCTTCCTGGTCGTCCCCATCGGTGCGTTCGTGGAGCCCGACGAAGAGGAGCTCCGGGCCCTGCCCCCGAGACAGCGGGCGCGCCTGTATGCCGCGGGCCCGGCGACGAACATCCTCCTTGCGGTTCTCTTCGCCTTCCTGTTCTCTTCGATCATGCTTTCCGCCGTGGCGCCGGCTCACAACGGCGTGGGCATCGTCGGCTTTACGCCGCAGACTTCGGGCGCCGAAGCGGCGGGGATCCAATCCTACACGATCATCACGGGTGTGAACGGGACGGCCGTGAACTCGTACAACGAGTTCCTCGGCGCGATGGCCCTCGTGCATCCGAACCAAACCATTGCCGTGCAGACCTACGATCCCGCGGACGGGATCACGCGCTCATACACCGTGACCCTGGGCCGGGACCCGACCACGGGCCGGCCGCTCCTCGGGATCTACGCGCTCGATGTGAGCACGGACTACTACCACCCGTTGACGAACCCGTCCCAGTTCGGTGGCGTGCCGGGCGCCATCCTCACGTACATCACCCTCCCCTTCTCGGGGCGCGCCCCGATCCAGGACCCTACGCTGCGATTCTATCGCGTGAGCGGCCCCTTGGCGGCCCTTCCCGCGCCGCTGTTCTGGCTCCTCACGAACACCCTGTACTGGCTCTTCTGGCTCAACGCGATGCTGGGCGCGACGAACGCGCTCCCCGCCGTGCCCCTCGACGGCGGATACGTCTTCAAGGATGGGATGACCTCGCTGCTTGCTCGCGTGCGCCGCGGGATCAAGGCGGAGGACCGCGACCGGATCGCGCAACAGGTCTCGTACCTCTTCGCCCTCTTGATCCTCTCCTTGGTCCTCTGGCAGCTGATCGGCCCCCGGATCTGAGCCGCGTCGCTCGGACTCAGCTTCGCGCCTCGTTCGCCACAAGCCCCACGACGCCGCTGATCAAGACCAAGATCCCGCCGACCTGGCTCGTTCCGATGATCAGGGCCACGATGCCGAGGATGAGATTGAGGATTCCGCCCGTGCTGTAGCGCCCGCGGTACAGGAGGAGGCTGCCGAACAGGACGGCGATCCCGAGGACGAGATCGACCAACCGGGAGAGGACGAAGTCGATCGTTAGGTTCGTGAGACGTCCGAGGTCCAGGCCGGCGGCCAGGATCAGGGCGCCTCCCAGGAGGCCCAGCAGGAGTCCCACGATGGCGAGGTCCCTCTTCTCCGACATGACCCGGGCGAAAGCCCGTTCCTACTTCATCCTTTCTCCAGCCCGCCCGCGGCCCACACCCCCGCAGGGTCTCCCGGGTACAGGTCCTTCCCCCACCACATCCGCAGCGTGCGGAAGGCTTCCGTGAACCCCGTCTCCGCGACGAACTGGGCGAGTTCCGGATTCCGCTCGGGGCCGCTGAAGGAGTAGGCACGGGGGCCTGCGGCCAAGGCCGCCAACAGATTTCGGGCGACCTCAGGATGGCCCGGGGCAACAACCCAGGGGCCGATCTCGCATGCGCCGTCGAACGGGCTCCCGACCACGTAGCCGAGGACGCGGGTGCCCTCGCGTGCGACCAAGAAGGTCGAGGGATTCTCCTGGAGAAGCCGCCCGAGGAGCGCGAGGCGGGACGCCCCGAAGTAGGGTGCGTCGAAGGCGGCGATCGCGTCGAGCTCGGCGCGGGTGGCGACCGCGACGGAGCCTCCGCCGGTCCGCGTCGCCGCCCCCTTCCACCGCACGACCTCGTACTCCCCGTGGAATCCCAGGCGCTCGTAGAACGGGATCACGTTCATGTAGGCGTTCAGGCGGACGGTCTCCACGCCCGTGGACGCGAGGTGCAAGAGCGCGGCCTGCATGAGGAGCCGCCCGATCCCTTGGCCCCGGGACTCAGGGCGCACGATGACCGCGCCCAGGAAGGCCAGGCGTCCGTAGGTCGTCGTCGTCAGCACGCCGATCACGCGCCCCTCGTCCTCGGCGGCGAAGCAGCCCAGGGGGGACAGATCGAGGAGCCGTTCGAGGTCGGCGCGGGTGTAACCCCACCCCTCGAGGTCCGTCAAGCCGATGGCGTCGTCGACGTCTCGTCGCTCGAGCCTTCGGACACGCGGCTCTCCCACTGCGTCACCCGCCGTTCCAGCTCCTCGGCCTCGTCGCACTCATGGTAGCCGTAGGTCACATACTTCCTGTCCTTCCGGTGATGCTTGTACATGCAGGGCCCGTACTCGTCGTCCTCCTGGCCGTACCACTTGTCGCAGTCCTTGCAGAGGTGCTTGTGCGGCAGCTTCGCTTGGAGGTCCTCGATGCTCGCCGGGTCGGCCCCTACATGCCCCAAAACGGGTCCTCCTTGCGTTTGATGGCGCAGATCTGGTCGAGCGTGTCGACCTCGTCCCCGGTAAGCTCCTTCTGCCGGCGGAGGGTACGCGCCTCCTCCTCCGTGAGCTCGACGTAAAGCACGTCGCCGCCTTTGATTTGCCGGCCGATCGTGACGCCGTCAACCGCGATGGCAACCTCCTGGCCCTGGCGAGCCTCCTCGAGGCTCTTCTCGCCGCTTCGGACCGACTTGATGCGGCCGAGGCTGCGCCCGTCCGCGCGCATGACGGCCGCGCCGGGCCGCACGCGTCCGCTCAGGATTCGGACGCCGAAGATCGCGGGATGGGACGTCCGGAACACGTAGTCTCCGAGGAACAGAAGCTTCGCGGGATACGTGATCGCTCTGCGGCTCGCTTCCTCGAGCTCGCGCTTGCGCTCGTCGCGCCATGTGCCGTAGTCCTCGATCAGGCGGTAGATGATGTCGCTCTGGAGGAGCTTGATGTCCGGGTTGTCTTGGAGCGCCGCATGGGCGTCCGGGAGGACCTCCGCGTTGAACGCGAGGATGGCTTGGTGGAGGGGATTGCTCGCCGTGGCGACGTCGATTACATCGCGCCGCGAGATGGGGCCGAGACGCGCGAAGCGCACAGGGATGTCCGCGTGCTTGCACTCGTAGGCGAGCCCCTCCAGGGAACCAATCGCGTCGGCCTTGAGCAGGATGCCCTCATCCTGCACCTCCACGTGGGGCTGGGACTCTTTGGCGATCTCATCCACGATTTCCCGGACGTTTCCCTTGGCGACGCGAACGGGTGCGCCGGCCACGGCGCCCTCCACGTCCGCGGCGACGATCTTCACGCCCGCCGCGGCTGTGACGCTTCGTACGGAGTCGAACCGGTCCTGGGGATCGCGGATCTCGTCCAGCGCCTTGGGCTTCAGTAGCGCCTTGATCTTCGTGGTCCCCGGCTTGTTCGGGGTGCCGAAAACAACGGTGTCGCCCTTGGAGAGGGTCCCTTTGTAGATGATCGCGTCCAGCGTGGTGCCGAGCCCCTTCTCCTCCTTCACCTCGAGAATCGTGCCCTCCGCGGGGCCTTCTTCCGTCGCGAGCTCCTTCTCCAGGAAGCGCTGGGCGAGGCCGATGAGCATGAGGAGGAGGTCCGGGACGCCCTCGCCGAACTTGGCGCTTAGCGGGACCACCGCGACGTTCGAGGTGAAGTCCGTCACGCGGTCGTACCGATCCGCCGAGAAGCCGTGCTCGTAGAGGCGCCCCACGAGTTCGTACAGGCGCTTGTCGAACTCTTCCCGGGCGCTGTCGGGCTGGTCCGTGTAGGAGAGGATGAAGGGCTGGTCCTCGTGGTGCCGCCACCCGGGCACCAGGTCGATCTTGTTCGCCGCGACCACGAACGGGGTCTTGTAGCGTTTCAGGATGTTCAGGCTCTCGATCGTCTGCGGACGGAAGCCCTCGTTCAGGTCGATGACCAGGACCGCGAGGTCCGCGAGGGCGCCGCCGCGGGCGCGCATGGTCGAGAACGCGACGTGGCCTGGCGTGTCAATGAAGAGGAGGCCAGGCACCTTGAACGACTTGCCCTTGACTAGGTCGCCGCACGTCTCGAGGATCGCGGCGAGGGGGACCTCCGTGGCCCCGATGTGTTGCGTGATGCCGCCCGCTTCGCGGCCGGCGACCCTCGTGCCGCGGATACGGTCGAGCAGGGTGGTCTTGCCGTGGTCCACGTGCCCGAGGACGGACACGATGGGTTGCCGGATGGCGCCCATGGCCCGCGTTCAAAGGAGGCGACGCTATTAGAAGGTTTCCGGGGTCTCACTCCCGGAGCCACGCCTCGTCGATGCGCCGGTACTCCTGAAGCTCCTCGGGCTTGAAGAAGAAGCCGATTTCCCGCTTCGCGCTCTCCGGGGAATCGCTGCCGTGGATCACGTTGCGGCCGATCGTGAGCGCGAGGTCGCCGCGGATCGTCCCGGGTTCCGCCTCCGCGGAGTTCGTCTTGCCCATCATTTTGCGGACGCCGGCGACCGCGCCGTCGCCTTCGAGGACCATGGCGACCACGGGGCCCGAGGTGATGTACGCCATGAGCGGTTCGTAGAACGGCTTCCCCTTGTGCTCCGCGTAGTAGGATTCCGCAAGCTGACGCGAAACGCGCATTATCTTGAGGCCGACGATCTTCAGACCCCGCCGCTCGAACCTTGCGAGGATCGCACCTGCGAGACCGCGTTGGACCGCGTCCGGTTTGAGCAGCGCGAACGTGCGCTCCGCCAATCGATCAGGCCCCTTTCTTGGGCTTCTTCGCCGCCTTCGGGGCCGCCGCCTCTTCCTCGGGCTCCGTCTTGCGTCCCTTGACCTTCTGCCACTGGCCGTCGAGCCATGCCTTGAACACCCGCCGCCCGTCCGCGGTGTCCTTCCACGCGAGGAACTCGCTCTTGTCAACGTGCGTGGTCGCTTTGCCCGGGTGGGCCTTCCGCGCCCAGTTCACGATGGAGTGCTGGAACGCGGCGTCCTCCAGGAAGGACGCGTAGTACCTCTCCAGATCGCCCCGGGCGAGATCGGGGCCGAGGCGCTTGTCCATGAGGTCCGACAGGTCCGCGGGGATGTCCTTCCCCTTGGGCGCCTCGATCGTCACCTCGGCCGCTGCCGCCGCGGATGGGGCCTCCTCTTCCGCCGCGACGGGCGCCGCCGCGGCCTCCTCGGTGACCGCGCCGCTCGCGCGTCGGAAGGCCTGCGTCCAGGGCGTCCACCGCGGCACGCGACCGAGCTTGAGCATGTTGAGCTGGCACTTGCTCGAGCAGAAGACGAAGACGGTGCCGTCCTTCTTGATGAACATCTTGCCCGTCCCAGGCTCGATCTCGTTCCCGCAGAACGAGCAGGACCGTCGGATCGGCATGAGGGATCACCGCACGCTGAGCTTGCGCGCCTCGCGCGCCGTCTCGCGGAGCATGAGGATGTCCCCGACCTGCACGGAGCCCTTCACGTTCCGGGTGATGATGCGGCCCTTGTCTCGTCCCTCGTTGACGCGGACCTTGACCTGAGTCGCCTCGCCCGTCATGCCCGTTCGGCCGACGACCTCGACGACTTCTGCGGGGATGCTCTCCTCGTCTGCCATGATGTTCCCCTGATCGGCGCGCTCACTTCTTCATGGCCCGGAGCTTGGCTCCGAGGTCATCGATGACGGCCTTGGCCTTCCCCGGGTCGAGGATCGCGATTGAAGCGGTGGCCTTCCCCAACCCCACGCTCACGCCGAGCTCCTGCTTGCTCGGCACGTACGCGTAGGGGATGCCCTTCTCCTCGCAGAGGATGGGCATGTGGGCCAGGATCTCCTCGGGCTGAACGTCCTCGGCCATGACGACGAACTGGGCGTCCCCACGCTCCACGAGCTTGGTGACCTCGTTCGTGCCTTTGCGGACCTTCCCGCTCTCCTTCGCAAGCTCGATGGCCTGGTAGGTCTTGTCGACGAGCTCCTTGGGCATCTCGAAACGCACGTACATCGGCTTGGCCATGGTGGGAGACCTCCTTCCATCCCCGCTCGACGCGGGGACTTCATGAGTCACAGGCTCTCCGTAGGAAGAGCGGGCGTCGAACTGGAGGGAGTGATATAAGGTTTGCGACGAGGTATTACGCGCCCGGAGCCGAGTTGGGGATGCGTGGTCGACGCAGGCTCCGGGGACGCCCTTGCGGCGGGCATCGGAACGGGCGCAACGACGATCGTCCTCATGGTCCTTCTCGCCCTTCGAAAGCCGCGTGCACGGGCCCTTGCGGGCACCGACGAGCGGGTCCTCGTCTACGGCACCGGGTTGAAGGGCTTCGCGATCTTCTCCGTCGGATTCGTCGTCCTCCTCTCGACCGCGGGCTTGTGGGGGTACTTCCTGACCCCCGACGCCGGAGGCTGGACGCCGATCGGCCTGTTGCTGATCCTCGGTTCCTTCTGGTTCCTCGTGGTGGTCCTTGCGCTCGAAGTGTTCCGAGTCTGGTGCCGGTTCTCCCCGAGCTTCATCACACGCCACTCTCCGTGGCGAGGGGATCTCACGATTCGCTGGGAGGAGATCGAGACCGTCGGGTACAGCACGGTCCTGGAGTGGTTTGTGCTTCGGACCCCCCGGGGGACGATTCGGCTCCAGGTATACCTTGACGGGATCCAGGAGTTCATCCAGATGGCGAAGACGCGCGTTCCCGCAGAAAGATTCGAGGCGATGAAGCGACGGGCCACGGCCCCCTGAGTTGGCGTCCCCTGGCGTGCTGCGGCAGAGGGGGACGTCCCTCGAGGTAGGCTGCCCCAGAGAACCGTCAGTCGGCGTGGGCCTCGGAGGGCGACCCGGTCGGCGTGCCGCGGCCGAGCTGCTCCCGCACCATCCGGTTCGCGATTTCCAGGAACTTCTCTTCCGTGCCCGGCGGGATGGTCGCCCCGGCGGCCACGTGATGGCCGCCACCCTGTCCGCCCACGGCCTTGGACGCCGCCTGCATGATCGCGGCGAGGTCGAGGCCCTTGGCCACGAGGTCTCGCGTCGCGCGGCCCGAGACCTTGATCCCGTCCTCCGCGTTCGCGAACGCGATGATGGGCAGGTTCCGCGGCGTCCCGTTCTGGTTCAGGGCCATGCTCGCGGCGATGCCCACTACGGTGTCGCGGATCTTGTCGTGGGCGTGGAAGTACTGGATCGCGTCCATCTCCTGGATCCCGGTCTCGAGGATCGCATCCATGGACTCCACGAGGTACTCCCGGTGTCCCCGCAGGAGCCGCAGCGCCTGCGCCAGGGATTCATCACGGTCCCCGCGGCACACGCGGTAGCCGACCTCGGGCTCGTCGTAGCGACCGCAGGCGTTCATCAGCGTGCCGAACTCCTTCGCGTCCCGGGTCGGGCTGCCGACGGGTTCCAGGACCAGGGTGTACGCCTCCCCGATCAGGCGTTCGGCCTCCTTGACGCCGCAGCCGCGCTCGAGCATGTGCGTGACCAGGGCGGACACCACGCGCTGTTTCTCCCCGCGGTCCAGGTCGGACCACGACCGCCAGTGCTCCCCGGATTTCAGGTCGACCCCGAGCTCCAGGAGGAACGCGATGCACGCCTCCTCGTTCCCGCTGAGTCGCGGGATCCACGGGTCCGAGGCGTACTGGAGCATCTTGTAGGCGGGCCGCGTCTCCCGGCCGAAGAGGCGGAGGTCCATCTCGGCCCGGAGGACCCCGGCGGCTTCGCCGTCCGCGAGGATCGTCCGGTTGTACCCGGCCAAGCGGCGGAACTCGGCCTCCTGCATGTCGCCGACCGCGCCCACGATGGCCACGGCCGCCAGGTCCGTGTTCTTCGCGTCGAGGGCCTTCGCGACCGCGTACGCGCACCCCGCGCCGCTCGCGACGTCGGAGCCCTCGCCTTCGATGTGCGGGTTGAGCATCAGGACGCGGTCCAGGGACTCCGTGAAGCGGAGCAGGTCACCCCGGAGGGCCTTGGGCACCTCGCGTTCCGTGGGCACATGGTGGTCCGTGATCACGGCGTCGAGGCCGTGCATTGCGTGCAGCATGCCCGCCCCGAGGTCTACGAACCAGACAAGGGGACGCCCCTCGCGCTTGATCGCCGTCAGCCCGTCCTCGTCGAGGTGCTTGGCGAAGGCGACCTCGTGCTCGATGCCCGCGCGGGCGAGCGCTTCGGACGCGATGGCTCCGCCCGTGATCCCGTCCGTGTCGATGTGGGTCACGATCTTCACGAAGGGGGCGGCGCGAAGCCGGTCCGCGATCTCCTGGGCGACCGCTTCCATTCCCGCCAACTAGCGGGAGAGAGCCCATGAAGCTTTGGGCGGGATGGCGGAATGGAAGACCGTGGGCATAGGGGGTCGGTGCCCCCAGAAAGTTACCTTCACCCAAGGGCAACTTCGCACACTCCCGCGGGGGTAGCGGGTCGGTCTCCCCTGCGCAAAGCCCATCCGTACGGCCCCGTTGGGGTACGCCGTGATCAACCGCACTTCGACCGCACTCATCGTCCGCGGCGGCAAGGTCCTGCTCGGCAAGCGGACGAGTACGGAACGGTTCGCCGGGATGTGGGATGCCTTCGGCGGCCATCTCGAGGAGGCGGAAACGCCGGCCCATGCGCTCATCCGGGAAGTGTACGAGGAGCTCGGCATCCGCGTCACCGCGGCCAAGTTCCTCCACGAGTACACGGACAAGGACCCCACCTCCAAGGAGATGTTCCACCACCATCTGTACCTCGTCACCGGTTGGACGGGCGAGCCGCGCATCACGAACCCGGAGCACTCGGAGATCCGGTGGTGCACGGCCGCGGAGATGGCCAGGCTCAAGCTCCAGCCGCGCCTGAAGAAAGCCCTCCGGGAGATTCTCCCGAACAACGTTTAAGCGGGACGCCCGCATGGTTCGGTTTGGCAGAGGCCATGGTCGACACCGCAACCTTGTTCAAGATCCTCACGGAGGCGAAGACGATCGCCGTGGTGGGCGCGTCCAAGAACCCCGAGAAGGACGCCCACAAGATCCCCAAGTATCTCCAGGAGCACGGCTACCGGATCATCCCCGTGAACCCCACGGCGGACGTGATCCTCGGGGAACGCGCGTACAAATCCCTCTCGGACATCCGTGAGCCGTACGACGTGGTGGACATCTTCCGCCCGTCGGAGGACGTCCCGCCCATCGTGGACGAGGCGATCCGCGGGCCCGCCAAGGTGATCTGGATGCAGCTCGGGATCGAGGACGACCGCGCCGCGAAGAAGGCCGAGGCCGCGGGGAAGATCGTCATCCAGAACGCGTGCATGATGGTCGCGCACCGCGCCCTGGCGTCGACCCGCTAGACGACCCTGGACGACGTGAGGACCAGGGAGACGCTCTCGCCTCCCGCGCGTCGGGCGGCGAGCGCGAGTCGCTGGACGTCCTCCAGGATCGCGGCCGCCTCCTTGGTCCGCGGCCTCGCGGATCCGATCTCATCGAGGAGCACCAGGAGGCCGTCCTGGGCCACGACGCCGGACCGCAGGGCGGCCGTGGTCCCGCACTCCGCCTTGAGCGTGCGCAGGCCGCCGACGCCCACGAGAGGCACGTCGACCCAGGTGGGATGGCGGCCCGGGATCAGCTCGCCGATCCGACCGCGGTCCCCCGCGAGGTGGTCCAGCGCCTCGTGGACCGCCTCCGCACGCCACAGCTTCGCGGGTCCCAACTCCCGGGAGACGACGAGGTGGTCCAGCCACGCGAGATCGTGCACGTCCCGCGCGGTCGCTCGCTGCGTGAAGAGCACCTTGGCCAGGAGGTTGAACCCCTCCCGCAGGGTGCGTGCGGCGTCGCTGTCCGCGCCGCGGTCCCGGCGGCTTGCCTCGAGGGCCTCCGCGAGCGTCGCCTGGGAGGTCAGAAGTTCCTGGAAGTCCACAACCCGGAGGAGCGCGCGCCAGGGCACGGGGACGCGGAACGCGGACCCGGGCGAAAAGGGTGCCGCTTCAGATCAGGACCACGGACTTGACGCCGTCCACCTGCTTGATCCGCGGCAGGAGCCGCTCGGGTACGGGGGCTTCCGTGACAATGAACCCCTTGGGCTCGTCGAACAGGTCGGGGTCGTCCATGACGACCTGCCGGATGCTGATCCCTGCCTCGGCGATGATCGCGGCGACCCCGGCGAGGATGCCAGGCTTGGAGGCCGCCGTGGGCACGATCTCGATCGCGCCCCAGCCCATGAGCGGGGCGACGTCGCGGAGGTGGCAGACGGGACGGAGCTTGTCGAAGAACGCCTTGAGCTCGGGCGTCTTCTCGATCGTGGTGACCGTGGCCGTGACGACGCGGCGGTCCACGCCCGTGGCGCGGGCCATGGCCGTGTCCGAGACCTTGATCTCGCCGCAGAACACGTGGCCCTCGTGGACGCGGAGCCCGTAGAGGACCATAATCTGCGCGACCTTCTCCTGCGCGGGGAAGCCCTTGAAGTGCGTTCGGAACCGGGACCACATGGGAGTTGTCCTCGATGTTCGCAACAGTACAAAGGGGGTTAATCTTTTGCCTTTACGTAGTACATAAATAACCGTCAAACAACATAAATGTTATATAACGTCCACGTTGTACAAACTCCTCCCCAGGTGCGGACATGCAATCCCTGCGCGACGGAACGGCGGAAGGAGACGCGGTGAAGATCCTCCTCGACGAGGACGACGTCCCCCGATCGTGGTACAACATCCTCCCGGATCTGCCCGCGCCGCTGCCGCCGCCGCTCCACCCGGGGACCAAGGAACCCGTCGGCCCGGACGCGTTCGCGCCGATCTTCCCCAAGGAGATCATCCGCCAGGAGATGAGCGGCAACGCGACGGAGCCGATCCCCGACGAGCTGCGCGAGGCGTACCTCCGGCTCGGCCGGCCCACGCCCATGTACCGGGCGACGCGGCTGGAGGCGTTCCTCAAGACGCCCGCGAGGATCTACTACAAGCGGGAGGACCTGTCGCCCGTCGGCTCGCACAAGCCCAACACGGCAATCGCCCAGGCGTACTTCGCCCACAAGGAAGGGGTCGAGGCGTACGCCACGGAGACCGGTGCGGGGCAGTGGGGCTCTGCCCTCGCCCTCGCGACGAACTACTTCGGGATGAGGTGCACGGTGTTCATGGTCCGCGTCTCGTACGACCAGAAGCCCTATCGGAAGTACCTCATGCGCCTGCTCGGCGCGGAGGTCTTCCCGAGCCCCAGCGGCCGCACAAACTTCGGCAAGCAGCTCCTCGAGAAGAACCCCGAAAACCCGGGATCCCTGGGCATCGCGATCTCCGAGGCGCTGGAGACCGCGGTCACGTCCCCGAACACGAAGTACTCCCTAGGCAGCGTGCTCAATCACGTGCTCATGCACCAGACGGTGATCGGCCTGGAGGCGCGCAAGCAGTTCGAGCTCGCGGACATCGAGCCCGACTTCATGGTCGGCTCCGTGGGCGGCGGATCCAACTTCGGCGGCTTCACGTACCCCATGATCGGCGAGCGCCTGCACGGCCGCTCGGAGACGCGCTTCATCGCCATCTAGCCCGAGTCCGTGCCCTCCATGACCCGGGGCCGCTACGAGTACGACTTCGGCGACACGGCCGGGATGACCCCGCTGATCAAGATGCACACCCTGGGCCACGACTTCATGCCTTCCCGATCCACGCGGGCGGCCTGCGCTACCACGGAACGGCACCCACCTTGAGCGTCCTCCTCGATGCGGGCATCGTCGAGCCGCGGGCCGTCCCGCAACTCACGACCTTCGAGGCCGCAGAGATTTTCGCGAGGACGGAAGGCCTGATTCCCGCACCGGAGACCGCGCACGCGATCCGCGGTGCGATCGATCTGGCCCTTGAGGCCAAGCGGGACAACGAAGAGCGCGTAATTGCGTTCAATTACAGCGGCCACGGCCTCCTGGATATGGAGGGCTACGCGCAATACCTCGCGGGGACTCTCGGGGGCAACGGGAACAACGGGCACTGAGCGCCGGGGACCGTCGCGGCAAAGCCCATGAGGCGGTCCTCCTTACCACCCGTGTGGACGTCGGGGTGGACGTCGGCGGGACCTTCACGGACTTCGTCGGGTTCCGCGGGCGCGAGGTCGTCACCACGAAGGTTCCGTCCACGCGCGACCCTTCGCTCGCGGTCCTGTCGGGGATGCGCGACCTCGGGGCGGCCGGGATGGCCCACGGGACCACGGTCGCTACGAACGCGATCCTGGAGCGGAAGGGCGCTCGGACCGTCTTCGTGACCACGTCGGGGTTCGAGGATCTCCTGACTATCGGTCGGCAGAATCGTCCGAACCTCTACGACCTGCGAGTCGCCCGGCCGTTGCCCACCGTGCCCCGGGAACGGTGCCTGGGCGTGCGGGAGCGGGTCGATGCCCACGGGCGCGTGCTCCTTGATCCAAGTCCGCGTGAGATCCGCCGCATCGCCCGGGAGGTGCGCGAGCGCCACGCCGAATCCGTCGCGGTGTGCCTTCTGTTCTCGTTCCTCCGCCCCGCGCACGAACGCCGGCTTCGCAAGGCGCTCCGTGACCTGCCTGTCTCCCTGAGTCACGAGGTCCTCGCGGAGTTCCGCGAGTTCGAGCGCGCCTCGACCACGGTCCTCGACGCGTACGTGAAGCCCCTCGTCTCCCGCTACTTGGACGAGTTGCGTGCGGCGGTCGGTCGGGATTACTACGTGATGAAGTCCGGCGGAGGCGTGGCGAAGCAGCAGGACGTGGTGCGGAGACCTGTGGACCTGGTGCTGAGCGGGCCCGCAGGAGGGGTCGCCGCGGCGACGGCCCTCGCGCGCGCCAGCCACCGCCGCAACCTGGTCACCTTCGACATGGGCGGTACGAGCGCGGACTTCTCCACGATCGTCGACGGTCGATCCCAGTGGACCACGGAAGCCTCCGTGGAATCCTTCCCCCTCGCGCTGCCTGTGGTCGACATCGAGTCCGTCGGTGCCGGAGGAGGCAGCCTCGCGTCGATTGACCGCGGCGGTGCCCTGCAGGTCGGACCCGAGAGTGCGGGCGCGGACCCGGGGCCCCTGGCGTACGGCAAAGGGGGGAATCGGCCTACGGTCACGGATGCGGACCTTGCGGCGGGGATCCTGGGACCCGCGCTCCTGGGCGGACGCCTGCCCCTCTTCCCGGCCCTCGCGGCAGCGGGTCTGGAATCCCTCGCCCGCGATCTCCGAGTCTCCGTGGACGAGGCCATCCTGGGAGTCCAGCGGGTCGTCCAGGCCACCATGGCCAAGGCCATGCGCCTCATCCTCGCCAAGCGAGGTCTCGATCCCCGCGAATTCGCCCTCCTCGCGTTCGGCGGCGCGGGACCCATGAACGCGTGCGCCCTTGCCCGCGAGCTCGGGGTACCGCGGGTGCTCGTCCCGTTCCTGCCCGGCTCGTTCTCGGCGTACGGCATCCTGATCTCCGACGTGCGGCTGGAATATAGCCGCAGCCTCGTCCGTCCCCTGGCGAAGGCAGGGGTCGCGCTCCGCGAAACCGTGGACGAGTTCGAGGTGCAGGCCCGCGGGGACCTGGAGGCCCAAGGCTTCGACCCTCGCCGGGCCATCCTCGAGGCGAGCGTCGATCTCCGCTTCCGCGGTCAGAGCTACGAGATCAACGTCCCCCTGAAGGGCGACCTTGCCGCCTCGTTCCGGCGCGCCCACCGCCGCCGGTACGGGTACGCGTCCGACCGCGAGCCGATCGAGCTGGTCACGGCTCGGCTGACGGCCCGTGTTCCCCGCCCCCGGCACCTCCCGGTGCCCGTGACCGAGGCGTCACCGCGGGCCATGACCCGCGGCGTGTTGTTCGAGCGGGGCTGGGAGGAGGCGCACGTCCTGCCGCGGGCCACGTTGCCCGTGGGCTTCGAGGCGGACGGCCCCGTGATCGTCGAGGAGGACCAGGCGACGACCCTGGTGCCTCCGGGAGGCCACCTGCGGGTCGACCCGCTCGGCCTCCTGGACATCGAGGTGGGAGCCTGAACCCGATCGAGCTCGAGATTCTCCGGACCGCCTTCACGTTCGTCCCCGAGGAGATGGGGGTCTCCCTCCGCCGCACCGCGTACTCGCCCAACATTAAGGAGCGCATGGACGCGAGCTGCGCGCTCTTCGACGCGGAGGGGCGCATGGTCGCCCAGGCGGAACACATCCCGGTCCACCTGGGTTCCATGCCTCTGGCCGTGGAGGAGATCCTGCGGGACTTCCCCGGGACCCTCCGGGAGGGGGACCAGGTCATCCTGAACGATCCCTACCGGGGCGGCACCCACCTCCCGGACATCACGCTCGTTCGGCCCGTGTTCCACCGCGGCGGACTCCTGGGGTTCGCCGTGAACCGCGCGCACCACGCGGATGTCGGCGGGGTCGCCCCCGGTTCCATGCCCGCCGGCGCGACGCGCCTCGAGGAGGAGGGCGTCGTCCTCGAACCGCAGAAGTTCCTCGACCGCGGACGGGAGCGGAGGGAGGTCGTCGACCGGGTGCGCCGCGGCATGCGGCAACCCGCGGAGCGACTTGGGGATCTGAGGGCCCAGGTCGCCGCGAACGAGCTCGGAGCGCGCCGCTTCCTCGAACTCGCCGAGCGCCACGGGGTGACTAAGCTCCGGTCCTTCGCCCAGGAGGTCATGGACTACAGCGAACGCCGCGTGCGCGCCGCCATCGGACCGCTGCCCCGGGGGACCTGGTCCGCGCAGGACGTCCTCGAGGGCGCAGGTGAGGACGAGGGGCGCGACCTCCGGATCCGGGCCGAGGTCACGATCGGCGGATCGGGCATTCGCGTGAACTTCGAGGGGACGGATCGCCAGGACCGCGGGAACCTGAACGCCCCGTTCGCAGTCACCCTCAGCGCCTCGTACTACGTCCTCCGGTGCCTCACGGACCCCGGCGCGCCGCCCAACGCAGGCGCGTACCGCGCCCTCCAGGTGACCGCCCCCGAGGGAACCCTGGTCCGCGCTCGCCCGCCCGCGGCCGTCGCTGCTGGTAACGTCGAGACCTCCCAGCGCATCGCGGACGTCCTCTTCCTGGCCCTCTCGGAGCCACTCCGCGACCGCGTCCCGGCGCAGAGCCAGGGAACCATGAACAACGTGACCGTGGGCGCGATCCGAGGCCGACGCTTCTCGTACTACGAGACCGTCGCGGGCGGCGAGGGCGCCCTCCCGTTCCGCGACGGGATGGACGGCGTCCACACGCACATGACGAACACGCGGAACACCCCCGTCGAAGCCCTCGAGCTCGCATTCCCCCTTCGGGTCGAAGAGTATCGCCTCGTGCCGTCCTCCGGCGGCCGCGGCCTGCACCGGGGCGGCGACGGCGTCCGCCGCAGCATCCGCATCCTCGCGCCCGCGGGCATCGTCTCCGTGATCTCGGAGCGGCGGCGGCACGGACCCAAGGGACTCCAGGGCGGCGAGGACGGCAGGGTGGGGCGGAACGCCCTCGTCCGCGGCGGGCGGACGCGCGTCCTCCCGGGGAAGGCCACCCTGCCCGTCCGCCGCGGCGACGTCCTCGTCGTCGAGACTCCGGGCGGCGGCGGCTGGGGTGCACCACTGCGGCTCGCCTAAGGGTACGCTACCTGCAAACCGCGCCCTGACCCGCGCGGGCCGCGTGTACGTCCGTGGACGCCCTGGGCTTCGGGCTCGCGTTCCTGAGCCTCGTGCTCCTCGGAATCGGCACGGGCGCGGCCACAGGACTCGCTCCGGGCCTTCATGTGAACAACGTGGCGGCGGTCGTGCTCGCCACGCGAGCCTCCTGGGTGGCGCTCCTCCTGGGTCCCTGGGCGGGCGAGGACGCCGGCACCCTGGGCCTACTCCTGTCCTGCTACCTGCTGGCCACCGCGGTGAGCCACGGCGTCTTCGACTTCGTCCCTTCCGTGTTCCTCGGCGCGCCCACGGAGGAGACCGCGCTCTCCATCCTGCCGGGCCATCGCATGCTCCTCGCAGGAGAGGGCGCCCGCGCGGTGTCCCTGGCCGCCCGAGGAGCCGTGCTCGGAGCCGCGTTCTCCGCGGTCGTCCTGATCCCCCTGCGCTGGCTTCTCGGCTCGCCCGTGGGTCTCGCGGAGGCGTTCCGTCCTTGGAGCCCCTACTTCCTCGCGGCCATGCTCGCGTCCATGGCCCTCACCGAGACCCGGTTCGCCCGCCGACGCGCGCGGCGCCTAGCACGGGCCGTCTGGGTCCAGACCCTCGCCGGGCTCCTGGGCCTCGCCGTGCTCCGGGGTCCGTCGGGACTCGATCCCAACGTCGCCCTGTTCCCCCTGTTCTCGGGGCTCTTCGGCATGCCCACCCTCGTGGTCTCCCTCTGGACGCGACCCGGAGAGGTGCCCCCGCAGGAGACGGCATCCCTGCCGCCGCTCGGCCGCTCCGACGCGAGCCAGGCGCTTCGGGGCTCCCTGGCGGGTGCGGCCGTCTCCTGGCTGCCTGGGCTCAGCGGAGGCGCGGCGGCCACTCTGGCGGCTCTGGGCAGCTCGCGGAAGCTACCTCCCTCCGCGTTCATGGTGATCCTGGGCGCGGTGTCCACCTCCACGGCCGTGCTGAGCGTCTCCGTCCTGTTCATGATTGGTCGGACCCGCAGCGGGGTCGCCGCGGCCGTCCGCGACCTCCTCGGCGACACCGGGCGGTGGGCGTCTCCTCTGGCCCTCCCGCCCGCGGTGGTCTGGCTCCTCCTCGCCTCCGTGCTCGCGGCGGCCCTCGCCGCACCCATCGCGTCTCGGCTCGCGGGGATCCTCGCGCCCCGGCTCGTCCGATGGGACCCCAGACTCCTGTCCGCCGCGACCCTGGTAGGGCTCGGCGTCTTGATCCTCATCGCGACGGGACCCGTGGGCCTCGCGGTGGCGGGGCTCTCATGCCTCGTGGGCTCCGTGCCCGTACGGATTGGGGTGCGGCGGATCCAGCTCATGGCCGCACTCCTGGTCCCGGTCCTCGTGGGCCTCTCCGCGGTCTGAGAGAGTCGAGCGAAGGTATTTCTAGCCCGAATCCGCATGAAACCCGGACTCGCATCCGATGGCGACCCTCCCCCAACTCCCGCCCGAGGCTCTCGAGAAGCTCTCCTTCGTCCTGTCGAGCGGCCAGCGCGAGAAGGTCCTCGGCGCGGTCATGCCGGGGTCGCGGACCCCGGCCCAGCTCGCCAAGGAGACGGGCCTCCATCTCCCCCATGTGAGCCGCGCCCTCTCCCAGCTCGCACGCCAAGGTCTCGTGGCGCCCCTGGCCAACGGGAACAAGGGCAAGCTGTACGGCCCCACGCCCTTGGGCAAGGTCGTCTTCGACGAGGTCACGAGCACGCGGGGCGACCGCCTCGTCGCCCCGCTCGCCCGAGGGAGCCACTTCCACAACTACCATCACTGGCTCGCGAAGAAGCACGGGAGGCGGGCCGCGGACGAGTTCTTCACGTTCCACGGGATCAACCCGAAGTCGATCGACCCGAACGGCTGGTACCCCCTGCGGACCGTGGTCAGCGTCCTCGACGCGATCGAGGCCACGTTCGGGGACGGCACCGGGCAGACCGTCCGCGTCATGCTCCGCGACGAGACGATGAACTTCGCGTCGGTCAAGCGGTACTTCAGCATGGTCATCCCGTTCCGGTATTTCCTCGAGATGGCGCCCGCGATGTACGCCCGCGAGTTCAACCACGGGCGGCTCGAGATGGAGACCCACGGGCGGCGTGCGCTCGTGAAGAACTACGACTGGATCAGCAGCCCGGCCCGGTGCGCCGCCTGGCTCGGCGTGTACGAGGGGAGCATGCTCTCCTACGGGTTCAAGCACGGCACGGTGCGGAAGGTCGCCTGCATCCTCAAGGGCGATCCGTACTGCGGATACGAGTTCGAGTGGTAGGGGCGGACCGAGCGACTCCACGGTCTGACGTGGTAATGAACTGGTAACGTCCCCTTAAGTACGGGGGGATGCGTGGGGATTTCGGTAGGAATCCAAGGGGATGCGAGTCCTCGTTTGGGGGGATGCCTACCCAGGCGCCCGTTCCCACGCGCGCTCGCGGAACGGGTCGTCCCCTTTTCGGCCTCAGTCGTCGTGGTTGCTCTCCCGCGTCCCGTACGGGGTGGAGTACTTGTACGTCTCCCGGATGCGCTCGATCCCGTCGATCTCCTCGATGAACGCGGCCACGACGGGCGGCACGAGGGACTGCCAGTCGCCGCCCTTCTGCATGCGACGACGCACCTCCGTCCCCGAGTACCTGTCGCGGCTCACGAGGCGCGGGGAGAAGACCTTCATCCCGTGCTCGCGAAAGAGGCGCACGACGAGGTCCGAGTTCGTGACGACCGCGTCGAACGAGGGGACGAGGGACTTCACGTGACTCACCCAGACGCTGTGCACGTGGGTGTCCGGAATGGGCACGATGTGGTAGTCGTGGATGCCCTCCGCGTCCAGGGCGCGCTTGATCATCTCGAACCGTTCGCCCGCGGTGAAGGGATTCTCGCCCGTGTGGCTGTACTGGGCCGACCCGATCCCGATGATCACCTCGTCGTTGTCCTCGAGGATCTTCTTGACCATGGCGAGGTGGCCCTTGTGGAAGGGCTGGAATCGCCCGATGAACAGGGTTCGGGTCACGCGCGCATCTCCGCGAACACGGGCTCAACGTAGGCGCAGAGGTCCGCGAGGAACCCGCGGCAGGGTTCGCAGTCGCCTTCGTCGCCCAGGGGCTCGATCAAGGGGTTCGGATCGTAACACCGCATGGGCCGCCGAAATTCCGGGTACCGGTCGGCGTCCTCCACGCGCGCCGCCCCCTCACGGCCTAGTGGGGGACCGCCGCGGGTCCGGGCTTCTCCGGCGTGATCTTGGGCACGAGGGACGAGAGGCGCTGGATCAGGCTCGACTTCTTGGGTCCCACGAGCGCGTTGTCGAGCACGTCGCTCAACGTGTCCACGGGGACCACCTCGATCTTCCCGATGTACTTGTCCTCGAGGAGCACGTCCCGCATGTTCGCGCGGGGGATCAGGACCTTGCGGGCGCCCGCCTCCGCCGCGGCCTCGATCTTCGCGGTCACGCCGCCGACCGGGAGGACCTGCCCCCGGACGCTCAGGGAGCCCGTCATGGCGACACTCTGGTCCACGGGGACCTCCTCGAGGGCGCTGATGACCGCGGTCGCCACGGAGATGGACGCGCTGTCGCCCTCCGTGCCTTCCCGCGAGCCGACGAACTGGACATGGATGTCATGGTTCGAGACGTCTTCGCCCGTGTACTTTTTGATCAGGGCGGCGACGTTCTCCACGGCCTCCTTCGCGATGTCCCCCAGGCGGCCCGTGGCGATGATCCGGCCGCCCTGGCGCGTCTGGGCCGGGGTGACCTCCGCGGCGATGGGCAGGACGATCCCGCTGAACTCCGCGAGGCTGTTGTCCCCCACGAGCACGGCGAGGCCGTTGACCATGCCGACGCCCGTGCCATGGGTGTTGACCATCTGGTACTCCTTGCCCCGCTCGATCATCCGGTCCGCGACCTGCTGCTCGAGGGAGCGCGCGATCCGCTTGGCGTCGAGGACGTGCTTGTTGACCACAAGGGGCGCGGCGGACTCCTGGGCGATGTCCCCCGCGACCCGGATCAGGCCGCCGAGCTCGCGAAGGCGCAGGGTGAGCTGTCCCCTCCGGCCCGCGCGGCGCTGGGCCTCCCGGAGGATCTCTGCGACCGCCGGCCGGTCGAAGTGGGGGATCTTCTTGTCCTTGGAGACTTCCTGGGCCACGAAGCGAACGAGCTTGAGGCGGTTCTCCTCGGTGTCCGGCATCGTGCTCTTCATGTAGATCTCGTACCCGTAGCCGCGGATGCGCGAGCGCAGGGCGGGGTGCATCCCCTGGACCGCGTCCAGGTTGCCCGCCGCGACGAGGATGAAGTCGCAGGGCACGGGCTCCGTCTTGACCATGGCACCGCTGGAACGCTCGCTCTGCCCGACGATGGAGAACTTCTTCTCCTGCATCGCGGTGAGCAGGCTCTGCTGGCTCTCCATGCGGAGCACGTTGATCTCGTCGACGAAGAGGACGCCCTTGTGCGCCTTGTGGATGGATCCGGCCTCGACGCGCTCGTGGGCCGGGGTCTCGAGGCCGCCGCTCTGGAAGGGGTCGTGCTTCACGTCCCCGAGGAGCGCTCCCGCATGGCTGCCCGTGGCATCGATGAACGGGGGCATCTCGTCGGGGCTGTGCGTGACCAGGAGCTTCGGGACCATGAGGTTCTCCTGGCGATGGCCCGTGTACCGCGTCGCGATATAGATGATCGCCGCGACCAGGATCCCGAAGAGGATCGTCATGGCGGCATCCGGGCGGAAGCCGCCGTTGACCCAGTCATACGAGAGGATCACGGAGAGCCCGATGATGAAGAACACGATGGTCATGACCATGGAGGCCTTTTGCTCGCGGCGCTGCATGGCCTCCGCCTTCTGGGCGTTGACGATCTCGCGCCCCTTCCCGGCGGGCACCACGCGGATCTTGGGCTCATTGGGATCCTCGGGGTTGTGGTAGACGATGAGATCCTGCAGCTCGTCCCGCGGGAGGAGCTCCGTCATGGAGCGGGCGAGCATGGACTTCCCGGTGCCCGGGTCGCCGATCAGCATCACGTGCCGCTTCTGTTCCGCGGCCTTCCGGATGACCTCAACGGCCCGTTCCTGGCCAATGACCTGGTCGACGAGCCGGTCCGGGATCTTGACCTCGGCCGTGCTCTTGAAGTCGAGCTTGTTGATCCAGGTATCCACGGGGGGCAACTCCTCCGCGACGTCCCCCGGTGTTTCCGGCATTGTACGACCATCCCCACGACAAGTGAGGCGACTTGCGTTTGAATACACGACCCTCGTACTTAAAAGCTTTGACCTGAGAAATGAGGCCGGACACTTCTCCAGATATGAAGGCGGCGCGAAGCGTTCCGAGGCGATTACTGCGCTTGTGCGCGGGCGGTGATCAGCTTCGCGAGTTCGGCGAAGGCCCGCTCGACATTCTCGCCCGTCTTCGCCGACGTGAAGAGGAACGGGGCCTCGTGCACCTTCGCGGCCGCCTCAAGATCCGCGGTCTGCACGACCTGCTGCTCCTTGAGGTCGACCTTGTTCGCGAGGAACTCGACCGGGATTCGTCCTGTGACCTTCACGACGGCCGCGACCCACTCGTCGAGGTCCGTGAGGGTTTCCGCGCGCGTCACGTCGCAGACGGCGAGGACGCCCTGCGCGCCGTGAAAGTAGGCTTCCTTGAGCAGTTCGCGGAATCCCTTCTCGCCCATGATGTCCCAGATGGTCATGTCCAGGTTGACCTGTTTCCCGTCGCTCTCGACAACGATTTCCTTCTTGGACACCTTCGCGCCCAGGGTCGAGATGTACCGATCGTCAAACTGGTCGTGGATGAATCGCCGGATCAGGCACGTCTTGCCCACGGCGCCTTCGCCCACGAGGCAAATCTTCACCTTCATCCGCTCAGGTTCCATGGCGCACCGCCGGCCGTTTCGGCTCGCGCACTAGGGTCAGGTTATAAAGGAATTGCCACGCCGTTATCGAGTCAGATAACGGGCGGACGCCCGCATGTGGTCGAGCCGTCATTCCGAGCGGTGACCGATCGCTTCGGCGAGGATTTGGAACGCCTCGTTCACGTTCTGACCCGTCTTCGCGGACACCAGGAAATACTTCGCGTTCAGGATGGCACCCATCCGGGCGAGTTCCTCCGCGCTCACGACGACGCGCTCGCCGAGATCCGCCTTGTTCCCGAGGAACACGATGGGCACGTCGCCGACCTGCTTGCGGACCATCTGGACCCAGTTGTTCAAGTCGTAGAACGTTTCCTTGCGGGTCAGGTCGCACACCGCGAGCACACCGTGCGCTCCCTCGAAGTACGCATCCCGGAGGAGCGACCGGAACCCCTTCTCCCCCATGATGTCCCAGACCATGAGGTCCACGGTCGCGGGAGCGCCCTTCCAGTCCGCGACCACGGTCTTCTTGGTCACTTTGGTGCCGACCGTGGCCACGTAGCGGTCGTCGAAGGACTCGAGGACGAACCGCTTGATCAGGGAGGTCTTCCCCACGGCGACGTCGCCGACGAGGCAGACCTTCGCCTTCACGTGCTTCTGGGTCGCGGCCGCGGTCATCGACATCGCCTCGGCAAACGGCTACCACTTAAAGTAGGGTGGGTCCGCGATATCGAGGCTGATAATTCTCACTCGTCCGAGACCAGCTTCCGGGTGAACCGCTCCTTGCCGATCCGCTCCGCGAGGGACTGGAACGCGAGCTCGACGCTCGTACCCGTCTTCGCGGACGTGAAATGGAACGGGCTGTCGTACGCCTTGGCCGCCTGGACCATCTCGTCCTCGGTGACCTGGATTTGGTCCTTCAGGTCGACCTTGTTCGCGAGGAACTCGATGGGGATCTTCCCCGTGACGCTGTAGACGCCCTCGATCCAGTCGTCCAGATCTTCGAGCGTCTTGCGGCGGGTCGCGTCGCACACCGCGAGAATCCCTTTGGCTCCGTAGAAGTACGCCTCCTTGAGGAGCTCGCGGAAACCCTTCTGGCCCATGATGTCCCAGATGGTCATGTCGATCTTCATGTCGCCGGCTGGGTCTACGTTGGCGGCGGACAGCTCCTTCTTCGAGACCTTGGTCCCGAGGGTCTGGATGTACTTGTCATCGAAGTTGTCGAGGACGAAGCGCCGGATAAGGGAGGTCTTCCCCACCGCAGCTTCCCCGACCAGGCAGACCTTGACCTTCATCCGCTTCGTGTCCATAGGAGTCCGCTCGACGCCACGGATTACCGAAGGTGCTCATTTTACCGTTGTGGGCGAGTTATCAATCACGATACATCCCAGCTCACTTCAGGCGGTTGCGCTCCTTCCCTCCTGGTGCGAACGCGAAACCCTCATGCCCTCGGACGGCCTGCGCACCCGAGGGAAACGATGTGCGACGAATACGACGACGAGCGTATGCGGGCGTTCTGGCGGCAGCTCGCGGTGCTCGAGGAACGCGGGTCGCTCGATGAAGCGTCCGAGGAATCACCGGTCGCGAAGCCGCTCGGCGAGCTCGTGGAGCCGAAGCGCGCGAAACCGCGAGCGCTTGCCCGCTGACCTCCGCGCCCTCCCGGTGCCGCGGCGCGCGGCGCAGGCGGAGCGGCGGTCTCCAAACCGTTTTCGAAGGGCGAATCCGTCTCTATAACA
>DASQGG010000110.1 GCA_035632695.1 Thermoplasmata archaeon | reverse complement strand
AGCAGGTGTTCGAGGGCGGCGAGGATCTGAGCAAGGACTGAGATGCGGCGACCACCGGGCGCGCCTCAGACGAGGAGCCCTTGGAAGCCCTTCAAGGTCTCCGGGCACCGCTCGAGGACGACCTTGACGATTCCCTTGGCGGAGATGTCCTTGCTCCCGGACTCCGCCACGGCGCGGACGATCTTGTCGATCGACGCGTCGTCCGTGCGCTGCAAGCCCTCCTTGACGAGGTAGTGCCGCGCGAGCTCCTCCTCCATGCGTGCCCGCCAGCGTCGTTCGTAGTCCATGAGGAACGTCTCCGAGACATCGTCCGCCGCAAGCGCGCGGACCGCGGTCTCTCCCGCCCACTTCCCGGACAGGAGGCCGTTTAGGATTCCTGCGCCCGACAGCGGGTCGATGAGCCTCGCGGCGTCCCCCGCGAGCAGAAGCCCAGGTGTCACGCTCTTGGCCACGGGCATGGAGGCGCTCACGCCGCCGGCTACCTCCTCGATCACCTCGCCCTGCGCGAGCTGGGGGTGCCGCGCGACGAACGCGTCGAGGTATCCCTTGACCTCCGCGCGGTCGTGGAGCTTCGCCAGGCATACGCCAATCCCCACGTTCGCGATGTCGTCCCCTTTCCAGAAGACCCAGAGGTAGCCACCGGGGGCCTGGGACCCCAGGTGGAAGTCGATCGCGTCGGGCTCGCCGCGGATCCCCGCCAGGGTGTACTGCAGGCACGACGCGACGTCCCGCATGCGGAGGCGCGTCGTGAGGCCGGCCCAGCGGCCCACCTGGCTCTCGAATCCGTCCGCGCCGATCACGAGCCTAGCGCGGACGTCGAAGAACTGGCCCATGTGCTGGCACCGAGCTCCCACGACGACGCCGTCCTCGCGGAGCAGGTCGACCGCGCTCGTCTTGATCAGGATCTCCGCGCCGGCCTTGGAGGCGTCCTTGGCCAAGAAGCGGTCGAACAGGTCGCGCTCCACGACGAATCCGCTCTTCCCCACGCCCAAGGAGTCGATCGTGAAGCAGCTGCCGTCCGGAGAGAAGATCCGGGAGAGTTTGACCTCGTGCGCGATATACTCTCGGCTCTCGCGGACGCCAGCTTCCGCGAGCCAGTGCTTCCCGACGCCTTCGCCGCAGCGGACGGGCGTGCCGATTTCCTGGCGCTTCTCGATCATCAGGGTGCGCGCGCCGCCGAGCGCCGCGGCCTTCGCGGCCATGCTCCCGGTCGGCCCCCCTCCCACGACGAGCACGTCGACGTCAAGGTCCATGTGCGCCCCGCAGATGGCGGGGCGGGAGATGAGGGTTTTGGGACCCCGGAGAGCGACGCGGACGCCTTTGAGGAGCGGCAGGGCCGACCTGGGGAATGCACGGAGACACAGGAGACGCGGGGGATCGCTCCCGCCGTGGGCATTCGCGGCTTCGTATCCTCAGCTGATCGTGACGGTCCCCTGCATGAAGCCGGGCGTGACCATGGCCGTGGAGTCGCACGGGGTCAGGCAGCGCCACACGAACGTCCCCGTCGTGTCGAAGACCACGGTAAACGTGACCACCGTCGGTTGCGAGAGGCTCGTCGATGCGGGGATGGGCACGTTCAGGTCGTACGGGCTCTCCAGGATGCTGAACGTGTGGGATACCGTCGAGACGGGTATGCTCGTCGTGTTCTGGGCCGCCTCTCCCCACATCTGGACGCTCTCCGAATTCCCGATGGTCCCGGAGACCTGGGCGTCAGCCGTGCTCACAGCGTTCGTCCCGTTGTCGTAGTTCGTGATCGTGATCGTGACGGGCACTCCGGCGTCCACGCTGAAGTTCGCGGGGAAGAACTCGTCGAGACCGGTGCCCGGGTTGAACGCGACGGTCAGGTACAGATGCTCCGGAGAGGGACCCGATCCCGCGGCCGTCGGGTTCCTCATGAAGTACCCCCCGCCCGCACCGGCGGCGATTCCGATCGCAAGCGCCAAGGTCGCGACGATGACCGCGTTGCGGTGAGCTCGGCTCGCCGCGCCCGCTTCGCGCCCGCCTTCCGTCCCCGTTGACTCTTCCTCGGTCATGCTCTCGTCCACCTTCGATCCCACCCGGGCTCGCTCGGGTTCCGGCCGGTCCGCGCGAATGCCGACCACGAGCCACGCGACGACGGCGTACGTGGTCCACACCCCTCCGACGACCCCGATGATGACCAGGACGATGGCTCGGTCGGGGGGGAGCAACGGCGGTGGCGCCGCGGATCCGCCGAGGACCGTCAGGCTCATTGTGATGTTGCTCGACGTGTAGCCGGCATCGCCGTCGAAGACCACGCGGATCGTGTAGGTACCAGAGCTGGACGGCGCGAACGGAACGCTCGCGAGTCCCTGCGCGTTCGTGACCACGGTCCCGAGCGGCAGCCACCCGAACGTCGTCTGCCTCGCGAACGTGAGATTCTCACCCGGGATCGCCGCGCTCGTCACCGCATCGAGCAGCGTCGCGCCCAGCGTGGTTGGAGCCCCCGCGACCAAACCCGTCGGCGGGATGACCTGGATGCTCGTCGGGTCAACAGCGGAAGCCCGTAGCATGACGGGACTCGCGGCCGCCGCGGCCGGTCCTAGCGCGAGGACCACGAGCAACCCGACCAGGGCGACGCGGGACAGGGTCACGGGGTCACCTCCTCCCCCACGGGCCTCGGCGTGGGCTTGGCCTCCGGAGTCTCCTCAGAGACCTCCCACACACTTACGAGCGGGAAGAGTTTCGAGAACACGGCGTACAGGAGGACGAAGCCGGCGATGGCGCCCGCCGTAATCGACCACTCGACCCAGGTCGGGGAGTAGCTCGCCCAGTTCACCGGCATCTGCGGTGTCGCCATGGCTGGCACGACGATCAAGAGTCGTTCGAACCACATGCCCACGTTCACGCAGACCGCGGCGACGACGAGCCACGCGACACTCTTGACGCGGGTCAGGGCGAGGATGAAGACCGGGGCGAGCAAGCCGCCGACGACCATGCCCCAGAACAGGTACGCGTACGGCCCGAACGCCAAGGCGTTCAGCCACGCGGTGTCCGCGCTCTCCGACCCGTACGCCGCGGTGAGGTACTCGCTCAGGGTGAAGTAGACCAGGATGAGATCCAGGGCCAGCATCATCAGGCCGAGGTTGCGGAAGTGGAGGGGCTTGATCCACTTCTCCAGATGGTAGACCTTCCGGAAGACGGCCATCGCGAGGATGATCGTGGCGATCCCGGACAGGATGGCCCCGACGACGAAGTAGGGGCCGAAGATCGTGCTGTGCCACCCCACGCGCAGGGTCATGCCGAAAATCCACGACACGACGGTGTGCACGCTGACCGCGATCGGGATGATCAGGACGGCCATGATTGCGATCCCGCGCTTGAGCCGCCACCGCTGCCCGGGGTGGTCGCGCCACTTCATGGAGAGGAACCCGTACAACGCGCGGCGGAAGCGGCCGCCGACCTTCGCCTCCCGCATCGCCGCGAGGTCCGGGATCAGGGGCAGGTACAGGTACAGCAGGCTGCCCGTGAGGTACGTCGCGATGGAGATGAAGTCCCACAAGACCGCGGACTGGATGCGGCCGTAGAACAGGAGATTCAGGATCCGGTCCGGGTGGCCGAGGTCGATGATCGGGAAGAGGGCGCCCACGGAGATCGCGATCACCGTGATGGACTCCGCCATTCGGGTGATGGGCTTGCGCCACTCCGCGCCGCTCACGCGCAGGATGGCGCTGATCAGGGTGCCCGCGTGGCTCACGCCGATGAAGAACACGAAGTTCGAGATGTACAAGCCCCAGCTCACGTAGTCGCGCATCCCCGTGACGCCGAGGCCCGTCGTGAATTGCACGTAGTACGCGTACGCGCCCAGGGCGACGATCGCGGCGAGCGGGGCCACGACGGCGTAGAAGCGCCAGGTCGTCCGGCGCACGGGCGCGGTGAGACGCTCGAGATCGCTCTGCGGCACGATCTCACCTCCGCGCGGGCAGGTAGTAGACCCGCGGATCCGTCCCGAGCTCCTCCTTCCAGCGGAACCCACCCTGGGTCTGCAGCGTCTTCCGGAACGGGAGCGTCTCTCCCATCCCGTTCGTGACCGCGTCCTCGTTCTCGTTCCCGAAGTAGATCGCGCCCATGGGGCATCCGGTCACGCACTCCGGGAGCGTTCCCTCCCGCGCGTGGTGGGCGCAGAACACGCACTTCATGACGACGCCCTTCGTCGTAGGCCACGGCTCTTCCGGGGAGTACGTGTGGGCGAGGGCCGCAGGCGGGTACGAGGGCGTCGTCCAATTGAAGAACCGCGCGTTGTACGGGCAGGCGGCCATGCAGTAGCGGCAGCCGATGCAGCGGGTCTGGTCCACGAGGACCGTGCCGTCCGGGTCCACGTACGTGGCGCCGACGGGGCACACCTTCACACAGGGCGCGTTCCGGCAATGGAAGCAGGGTCGCGGCAGGTGGTACGTGCCGCCCGTGGCGTCCTGGACCGTGTAGACCTGAATCCATGACTGTCCCGAGGGGACGTAGTGGGCCGCGTCGCACGCCCGGGTGCACGCGCCGCAGCCGTCGCACTTGGAGAGGTCAATCATCATGACCCAGCTGTTCGACGTGGAGCCGCGGAGCCGCGGGTCGGCCGATGCGGGCACGATCCGGTCTGCGAGGAACTTCGAGCCGATGGCGAGGATGGCGACCGCCCCGGCACCGATCCCGGCCATCTTGAGGAACCTTCGGCGGTCCATGCCGTCCTTGCCAACCTGCGGCGCTTCGTCGCTCGCTTCCCCTTTTGCGTCGGCGTCCGGCATCTCGATCACCTATTCATCGCGGTGTCCCTTGTCCCCATCGTCTGCTGGTTGGAGGGTCGTCTGCATTGGCTTCCGAGACCAGCTGAGACGGTACTCGCAGAACGGATCCCCGTGGCCCATGCAGGCCATCTTCGCGGTCGCGACGTCGCCCATGGACTGGTCGATCCCCTCATGGAACCCCGCGTCCACGGCATCGCAGACGAGGCCGGGCATCTTCTCGGCGAGTTCGAGAAATGGGCACGTGTACACGCGGTACGTGAGATCGTCGGGCGTCCTCGCGACCACCTCGCCGACGACGCCGAAGTCCCGGAAGAGCCCGTGCAGGACAAGCTGCTCGAAGGCGTCGGGAGACCACTGCTTCAGGGCGGCGCGGGCGGCTGCGCCATCGAGGAGGTCCCGGCCGAGCGCGGTGCCCTTGGCTCGGAGGGCCGCCGTGGTCTGGTCCGGCCCCGTCGACTCGAGGAGTGCGCGAAGGGCGATCTCACCGAGGAGTTCGAAGTGGCGCTCCGGAAAGCCCACCCAGGCGTGGGGCGAGGCGCAGTACCGCGCCGCAGGGCGGCCGCTTCCCTGGGTCTTGGCCGGTGACGTCTCGCGGATCCAACCCTGTTCCTGGAGGACCGCCAAGTGATAGCGGAGGGTCGTGCGGTTCAGCTCGAGCTCCCGGCTCAGCTCGGGGAGGCTCATCGGCCGGATTGCGAGCGCATCGAGGATCCGCAGCCGGACACGGCTCCCGAGGGCCGCGAACGCGCGCTGCACCTGCTCGTTCGGCACCGGGATGGAGCGTGGAGTCGGTGCAAGGGGAGAGGGTCCGGGAAGGTCGGGACCCGTGGATTTCCTTCGTGCCGCGCGCTTCGCTTCCATCGTGCCTTCCGCAATCGTCCCCGTAGCGGTGCCACGATCGCTCGGGGGATTAGGGACGATTTTCAGCGGGGCACCGAGTCGCTGGCCTTTTGGCGATTTAGGCCATATTTTTCACTGAAATGTGTATCGTCTATATCTACGTATGTAGTTGGTCCACGTAACATCGTCCATCTCTCTGCGCCATGGAGGGCGACGAATCGCCCGGTCGATCGACGATCCGGATCCGCTTCTGGGGCCCTGCCCGGAAGGATTTAGGTTCTCTTTGTAAGAGCAGTCCTCCCACTCCATCTGCCTCGAGTACGGTTATAGCCGTACCCGGTCCGATGCAGTACGTACTCGGTGTGGAGTTGGTGTGCACAGTAGGTTCGGCTACTACAAACGTAGGAACTGCGTATGCCAAAACACGTATGCTCGGTCCCCTTGAGCAGGAGATTGTGGCGGCCCTCAAGGAGCTCCGCGAGGGGAACACTCGCGCGGTCCTGGAAGGTCTGCGTCGCCGCAACAAGCGCGTGGCGTACACCACGGTGAGCACGGTTCTGACGAGGCTGCAGGCGAAGGGCGTGATCGAGCGCAGGAGCGAGTCGTTCAAGGGAGGCGAGCGGTACATCTACGTGTACCGCGACATTGAGGACGCCTATATCGACGACCTCCTTGGCGGCCTGGTCAGCACGTTCGGACGGCCCGGGGTCGAGCATCTCGCGCACCGGCTCGAGGGGCTTGGTGAGGACGACCTCAAGCGGCTTCGGGAACGCTTGAGAGCCTGACAGGCGGAGCGTGGATCAGGGCTCCCGCGCGCGGCCTCCCGGACACCCTTTCCGGGCAAGGAGGTCCCTGCGTGATGCGCAGGATCCAATGAGGGATATGGGCGAGAGTCGCATTAGAGTCGGGCTAGTGCATGCTCCGGTCCCTGCGACCAGTGCCCCCCCGGCCTCACAAGATCGAGTCGGATTCGCACGGACCAACACGTATTTAGTCGAGTAGATGCATAGACAGGCCCATGGAGCTTGAGACCCGCAAGGTCCAAAAGCTCGGTTACTCGAGCGTGGGCATTTCCCTCCCGAAGGCCTGGGCCGCCTCGAACGGCCTCCGGCCCGGGGCGATCATCACCTTGGCCGTCGAGGACGACGGCAGCCTGCGAGTCAGGACGGGGCCGCTCGATGACCGCCCCATTACCTCGGAGGCCATGATCGATGCGGACGAATGGAAGGGCCCCGAGGCCCTGACCCGGGTCATCACGGGGAACTACCTCGTGGGGCGGAGCACGATCCGCGTCCGATGCCGGGACGAGCTCTCCCCGGAGCAGCTCCAGGAGATCCACGAGGCCGTCCGCGGCTTGACGGGCCTGACCATCGTGAACCAGGGGCCCAAGTTCGTCACGATCGAGAACTTTGCGGAGCCCACCCGCTTCCCGATCGAGGGCCTCCTGCGGCGCCTGCACTACCTCACGTCCCGCATGGAGAACCTAGCGCTGGGCATCCTCGCGGGAGCCAGCGCGGGGAACATCGAGGAGGTCATCCGCATGGAGGCGGAGGTGGACCGTCTGTACTGGCTCGTCGTGCGTCAGCTGCTCCTCGCGGCGCAGAACCGGAGCGTCGCCGGCAAGATCGGCGGAGGCGAGCCCCGCCACCTGCTCGGCGACCGCGTCGTCGCAGTCATGCTCGAGAACGTCGGTGACCTCTGGGAAGAGCTCGCGACCGGGAGCATGACCCTCCTGAAGCCGACCCGCCGGATCCCCAAGGAGTTCTCCAAGTCCATCGCCACGATCAAGGGGGAGCTCGAGAAGCTCATGGAGCTCACGATGACCGCGTTCTTCACGTCGAACCTCGAGAAGGCCGACGACGCCCTCGACCTCAAGGAGGCGCTCGAAAAGGATCTGAAGGCGTTCTCCCAGTCCTCCGGGCTCAAGTGCAACGGGAAGGGCGGGATCTGCAGCACGTGCACGTTCCTCCGCGCCGTCCTCCGCCCGATCGAGCAGGTCGCGAAGTACTACGGGACGATCGCCCAGGTCACGATCAACCGCTCCCTGGAGCCGGGCAAGGGAGAGGTCGCGGTGCCCTCCGCAGCCATCCCGTCCACGGCTCCGGCCGCGGGCGCGGACTGACCGCGGCGGCTAGACGCCGCCCCGGTCCCGCCTCGCCTCGTAGTCGCGGCGGAGGGCGGTCATCGTCTTCGTCTTCCCGGGACCCGCCTGGGGAAGTTCATGGACGAGGACGACGTCGTGCACGTGCGCGAGGAGCGGGTTCAGGCGGGCCTTGATCTGGCGCTCGAAGTCCTCCCGGAGCCGGCCCGCGAGCTCAGGGTCCTCGACGCGCGCGGGGTCCTTGGGCACCGCGTAGATTACGAGGCTGTGGCGCCCCGTGTCCCCGACATCCACCGCGACGGGCTTCGCGTCGTACACGAGCTCGTGGGCCAGGACGCTCCGGATCTCCTCCGCGCTCGACTTGACGCCGTAGATGTTGACCATGTCGTCGATCCGACCGTGGTGGCGGAGGTAGCCGCCCCCGAGTCGCTCGAGCTGGTCCCCGTGGCGGCGGAGGGTCTCCCCCTCCGGTCCGGGCGGCACATTTGCGAAGTATTCCTGGAAGTGGTCGTAGTTCAGAAGCTCGCTGGAGAGGCCGAAGGACGGCGGGATCAGGAAGACCTCGCCGCGGTCCGCGAGATGTCCGTCGTCCAGGATGACGAAGTCGATGCCGAGCGCGGGGGTTGAGAAACAGGACGGGGCGCAGGGCTGGACTAGGGTGCCCGTGATGTACCCGCCGCCGATCTCGGTTCCGCCGCAGTACTCGATCACGGGCTTGTACCCAGCCAGGGACATCAGGTAAAGCATCTCCTCAGGGCTCGACGTCTCCCCGGTCGAGCTGAAGCGCCGGATGCGGCTCCAATCCAGGCCTTCCATGGCGCCGTCCGCCTTCCAGCCTCGGACCAACTTCGGCACGACGCCGAGCAGGGTCACGCCCGCCTCGGCGACGAACGCGCCGTACGCGCGCCGCTGGGCCGCGCCGACGTAGAGGGCGATCGTGGCGCGGTTCACGAGGCTGCCGTACGTGAGCCAGGGCCCCATCATCCAGCCGAAGCTCGTCGGCCACGCGAGCACGTCGTCAGGGCGGACGTCGTGGTGGAAATGGGCATCCGCGGCCGCCTTGATCGGGGTCGTCTGGGTCCACACGATCGCCTTGGGGTCCTTCGTGGTCCCCGAGGAGAACAGGATGTTCGTGGGCTCGCCGGGCCGGGCCGGCACCGCGTCGAACGTGTCCCGGTCGCTCAGGAAGTCGGACCAGAGGATGTCGGAGGGACGGCGCAGGTGCGCGCTCTCGCGACCCTCCGTGGGGAGGACCACGGCCCTCGGGGCGCTAAGCTCCGCGACCTTCTCGTAGATCCCGTGCTCCTTCCCGTCCCGCACGTAGGCGTCGATTGTGAACACGGCCTTCGCGCCGCCGATCCGCAGGCGCTTCTCGACGTCCGGCGGCGCGGAGGCATCCGCGATGCCGACGACGCAGCGGCCCGCGAGGATCGCGCCCAGGTAGATCGCCACGGACTCCGGCGTCATCGGGAGGTCGAGCGCAATGCGCTCCCCTTGGGCCACGCCCAGGGCGTCGAGTCCGTTCCCGACCCGGGCGGCGAGCCGCCGGAGTTCCCCGTACGTGATCCGCCGGATCGTCGGGTCGGCCTCGGAGGCCCAGACGATGGCCGTCTTCGACGGCTCTGCGCGGAAGCAGCTCTCGGCAATGTTCAGCTCCGCACCGGGCAGCCACGTCGGGCGGGTCACGGGGGAGCGCGCGTCGCGGATCGCTTCCGGCCTCTTGCGGAAGACGATGCCGAGTCGGTCGATCGCGGCGGCCCAGTACGCCTCCCGATGCTCCGCGGTCCAGCGCCAGAAGTCCTCGTAGCGCGTGAGGCCGCGGGCGGCCATGACTTGGCCGAGATTGGACGCCGCCAGCGCGTCGGAGGGCGGAACCCTCGCGGGTCCGGGTCCTACCGCCGCGGGCCGTCCCTCGTAGGCCCGCCGGTACAGGAAGGCCTGGGCCGCGAAGCTGCTGCGCAGGGCGGGGGTCGCGCGGATCAGGGCGAGGAACTGGGTCCACAGCTGCACCTGGTCGTCGGGATCCGGGCGGTTGGGATGCCGGCGCACGATTGCCTCGATCTGATTGGCCAGGAGGCGCGATTCGTCCTCGGGCACGCTCAAGGAGGCCAGCGTCTCATGGAGGGAGGGAGCGCGCACGGGGCGCCAACGCGGGCCGTGCACTTAAGGGTGAGGCGGCTTGCGTTCTCGACCGGGGCACAGGAGCGGGTCACGTCGTCTTGCTGTCGAACGGCTGCCCCGGCCGTTCCGCGGCGACACTCTTGCGCGCATACTCCAGCGCGCGCTCCACGGCCTCGCGGGGCGTCTGCACGGGGACGAATAGGCTCGCTTCCACACCCGTCTTCTCCATGGGCCAGGTGTGCAGGGCGAACACGGTCTTCCCCTGGTCGAACGCGTGGGCCATCTCGCTCATCGTCCCGTACGACCCGTTGATCGCGATCAGGGCGTCCGCGGTGCGGATGATGACCAGGTTGCGGGCCGTGCTCATCGCGGTGGCGACCGGAAGGTCGATGTATGGGTTCGCGTCGGCCTTGTTGCCCGTGGGGAGGATGCCCAAGGTCAGGCCGCCGCCCCGCTTCGCGCCCTTGGCCGCGGCCTGCATGACCCCATTGAGGCCGCCGCAGACCAAGACGGCGTCCGCACGCGCGATCAGGTAGCCCACCTCCTCGGCCATGCGTAGGCCTTCCTCGGAGGCCGTGTTGCCGCCACCAATGACTCCGATCATGGGTTTTCGCGCCATGGGGGAATCCCTCACCACGGCCCCGTCCGATAAAAGACTTTTCCGGTCCAGAGTCAGCGGCGAGAACCAAGGGACCCCCGGAGATCTGCGGTCGAAACGCCTGGGCCGCCGTCACGCGTGCCGGACCCGTGCCTCGATGGCGTAGTGATACGGCCCCGCCGGGAACGCCCGGGTCGGGGTGAAGCCGGCGTCCCTCAGGATGGCCTTGGCCTCGTTCTCGTCGAGTCGGTGTTCCACAGGCGGGCCGAACGCCATCGCCTCCTTCTTCCAGTCCACGATCCCGAGGCGGCCCTGGGGCCGGAGGATGCGGCGCGCCTCGAGCAGGGTTCCAGGGCCGTCCAGCTCGTGGAGGATGCAGGCGAGGAACGCGAAGTCCACGCTCCGGTCCGCCAGGGAGATGCGGTCCTCCGTGGACCGCACGACGGTGACGTTCGTGATTCGCTGGGCGGAGAGCTTGGCTTCGAGGTCCTCGAGCATCTCGGGCGAGAGGTCCACGGCGTGCACGTGGCCCGTCCTTCCTACGGCCTCCGCGGCCGGCAACGCGAAGAACCCCGTGCCCGAGCCGATGTCCGCAATACGCATGCCCGGGCGGACCCTGAACGCGCGCAGAATCGCCCGGGGATTCAGGTAGGAACGGCGTTCCTCGCTGTCCAGGTATGGGCGGCGCTCGACGGGGAACTTGTGGCCTCCCGGGGTCACGGCGCCTCCATGGCGGAACCGCCGAAAAGCCTTGCCACGTCCGATGGCGGCGCGCTCGTGTTGGCCACCGGGCCGGGGTTTCGCAGCTCCGGTGAGTATACCTCTACTTAGAGGTATTTGCTGAAGGTCGGATCCGGCGCGGGCACATGGCATCGACGGACAGCGGTAGGCTGCTTCAGGGACTGAGGCATCCTAGACGCCCGCAAGGTCGGACTCGGCACCGGTCCCCGAGGCGGATGCTTTTTCTCCGATGGGCGCGTTGGCCCCGCCGGCGTTCGACATGGTGCGCGACCCCACGAAGGCGTACTTCGCCGGCAGCGACCGCGACCGGGCGGCGTTCGAGGCGGGCATCAAGCTGGGATCCATCCTCCATCAGTACGTAGGCGCGCCGCTGACCCGCGCGACGGCCAAGGACCTCGAGCGGGCCATTGAGTCCGCGACCCGGGTCCAGCCCCTCGTGGAAGACATCCGCGTCCGGATCGACCGGAAGCGGCTCCACGCCCGGGGGCCGTACAACTACGCCAGCGTGTCGGAGGAGATGCTCCAGGCCGAGGTCACCGTCCGCGTGGGTTCGGCCCGCGTGACCGCCATGCTCCGTTACGTCCCCGAGCTCGACTACCCCCTGATGTACTTGAAGGACGTGCGGGGCCCGACAAAGCCTTAATACCGCCATCCCGGGTTGGCGCCCCCTCAATGGCGCACGGCCGTGGCGGGGAGGTCGAGGTCAAGCTCCGCCGGGATCTCGGCCTCCTCGAGATCGTGATGATCGGGTTCGGCCCGACCATCGGCTCCACGGTGTTCCTCCTGATCGGCCCCGGGTATCTGATCGCGGGGCCGTCCCTGATCCTGGGGTTCCTCCTGAACTTCATCGTGACCATGTTCACGGCCATGGCCTACATGGAGCTGGGCTCCGCCTTCCCGGAGACGGGGGGCGGGTACCTCTGGATCCGGCGGGCCATGCGGGACCCCTTGGGCTTCCTCGGGGGGTGGATGTCCTGGTTCAGCCATACGATCGTGGCCTCCTTCTACATCTTCGGCTTCGGGCTCGCGGCCACGGTCCTCCTGAAGGTCTTCCTGGGCCTTCCGAGCCTCGTCCTCGCGCTCGGACCGATTGTGCTCAACGAGGCGGACCTCCAGAAGCTCTTCGCGGTCGCGGCCGCGGGTGCGTTCATCTGGCTCAACTACCGGGGGACGCGGCTCACTGGGCGCTCGGAGACCGGCGTCGCCCTCGGGCTCATCGCGATCGCGGTCGCCTTCATCGCGTTCGGCCTGCTCTCGATCTTCCGGCAGCCCGTGTTCCCCGTGCAGAACTTCGAGCCCTTCTTCCGGGGGACCGGGGCGATCGGGCAGTCCGTGGCCCTCCTGGGCGCGATGGGCTTCACGTTCATCGTGTTCGAAGGCTACGAGATCATCGCGCAGACGGGCGAGGAGGTGAAGCACCCGGAGCGGAACATCCCCCCGGCCCACTTCATCGTGATCGGCGTGTCCACGGTGATCTTCATCCTGATGGCCTTCGCCGCGGTCGGGATCGCGGGGAACTGCACCCCGGGGG